>NZ_JBHZAG010000033.1:0-87486 GCF_042754125.1 Amycolatopsis sp. NPDC059235 | reverse complement strand
AGCTCCGCTCGTCTCTGCCCTGCCCAGCCCAGCCCAGCCCAGCCCAGCCCAGCCCAGCCCAGCCCAGCCCAGCCCAGCCCAGCCCAGCCCAGAGAGTGTCGCCCCGATACCCAGATCCGCAACACACCGGCGAAGCCCGCGCCCCCAGCCGAGCCGACCCGATCCGAGCCGCAGCCACCCCAACCGCAGCCGCCGGTGCTCATCGCGTCGGATAGCCGCATCGCAAGCGGCGCAACCGAAACAGCACCGAACAGCCCGCCTAATCAACCGCTCAACAGGTGTTATCAACTGCAGACACCCCTGCTCGCTCCCCACCCCCGAACAACCACGAAAAAAGCAACCCCCACCCCAACCATCAACGAAATCCGCAAAACAAATTACACATTGCACGTGCGAAAGCACCCCCCAATGCACGAGAAGTGTCCATTCAGGTGAAATCCCCGAAGCACAGCGCGAATGATCCACCGGCCCACTACCCTCAGGAATATTCCGAACACATTCCGTGCATCGCGGAATATTCCATTACCCGAACCGAAAACAAGAAAACGAGGGGTTGCAGTGGACACCTTCGACCCGCACGACCCGCACGAGCACCGGCACGCGCACCCGGCCGCGGCGCATCGCCTTCCGGCGGCGGGCCCGGGGGCGAAATTCCCCGACCACGCCTGGCGGAAACCCGCCGCCTGCGGGCCGAATTCCGGCAACTGCGTCGAGGTCAACCTGGCCGCCCACGGGCTCGTCGGGGTGCGGGACAGCAAGATCGACAGCTCCCCCGTGCTGGTCTTCGACCGGGGCGAGTGGACCGAGTTCGTCGCCGCCGTGCGGCGCGGGGAATTCGACGGCTGACCAGGCACGACGACAATCCCGCCCTGCCGAAACCGCCGTCCGGCCGCAAGGAACCTTGCGAAAAAGGCGCCGACCCGGAGTATTGTCCGCCGGGTCGGCGCATTATCATCGGAGGTTCTCACATCGGCCCCTGGACGAAATGACGGAGCCCCTGGTGACCTCGCCGATCCGGCAACCGCCGCCCTCCCTGCGGACCCAGCGTTCCCGGCTGGGCTCCCGGATCCTCAAGTGGCGCACCGAGCGCGGGCTGACCCAGGTCGACCTCGCCGACGGGATCGGCTGCAAGCAGCCCAAGATCCAGAAAATCGAATGCGGCAAGGCGGGCACCCGGCCCGACGACCTCGAGCGGATCATCGAGGTGCTGGACATCCCGCCCGCCGAGGCCGATCAGCTGCGGGAACTCAACCAGGCCAACGATCCTTCCGCGCGCCGGGCCGAGCGGAGGATGATCACGCCGCAGTGGTTCCGCGAGATCCTCGAACGCGAGCAGGCCGCTGCGGAAATCCTCAGCTGGACCGGAAACCGCATCCCGGGGCTGCTCCAATCGGAGTACTACATGCTCGCGCAGTTCCAGGCCAGCCGCCAGGAGCGGGTCACCGACCGGGTCGCCGAACGCAAGGCGCGGCAACGGCTTTTCGACGCCTGCCCCGGCCCGCGGGCGATCTTCATGATGGAGTACAGCTGCATCGAGAAGCTCGTCTACGGCACCAAGGCCAGCATCGCCACCGATCAGCTCGAGCACATGATCCGGATCGTCGAAACCCACCCGTTCGCCGAGGTCCGGATCCTCCCGCGGGACGCGGCCGCCTACCCGGACGAGGACTTCACCATCCTCCGCTTCGGCCACCCCGACCTTCCCGATTTCGCTTACCAGGAAAGCAAGGTCAAGCTGATCACCGTGGCGCAGGGCCAGGACGAGTTCGCCTCCTACGAGGAATCGTGGGAAGCCCAGCTCGCCGCCACCCTGTCGCGCGATCTGTCCCTGCAGTACCTCAAGGAATGGGCGAGCCGCTGCGCTCCGCCCGCCCGCTGACCGCAGTCCCGAACGAAAGGAACAGCCACCGGTGGCCGACGAACCCTTCCCGCCTCCCGGGGTCGATCTCGACCACCCGAGCGTCGCGCGGGTGTACGACTACTACCTCGGCGGCACCACGAACTGGACGATCGACCGGGACTTCGCCGACGAGGTGATCCGCGAGTTCCCGCTGATCCGCCCGATCGCGAAGGCCAACCGGCTGTTCCTGCACCGGCTCGTGCGGCACCTGGTGAAAAAGGGCGTCCGCCAGTTCGTCGACATCGGCTCCGGCGTGCCGACCATGGGCCACGCGCACCAGGTCGCCGACGAACTCGCGCCGGGCGAGAGCCACGTCTGCTACGTCGACTACGAACCGGTCGCCGTCGCGCATTCGGAAACCCTGCTGCGCGAGGCGGGCGACCTCGACCGGCACGCGGTGATCCACGCCGACATGCGCGATCCGAAGCGGCTGTGGGAGCAGATCGCCGCGACCGGCGTGATCGACGTCGAGAAACCGCTCGCGCTGCTGCTGATCGCGGTGCTGCACGTCCAGCAGCCGCCCGCCGAGGACAGCGGCGGCACCGAAGACCTCGGCCCGTCCATCGTCGCGCAGTACCGCGATCTCCTCGCCCCCGGCTCGTTCCTCGCCATCTCGCACATCACCGACCAGGGCGTTCCCTCCGACGTGGACGCCGGGCTGGTCGAGCTGAAGCAGCTCTACGACCGGTCGAGCAGCCCGGTGATCTGGCGGTCGCGCGAGGAGATCCAGGCGCTGTTCGGGCCGTTCGAGATGCTGGAGCCGGGGCTCACCTGGACGCCGTCGTGGCATCCGGAGGAATCCGGCGAGGGCGCGCCGCAGGTGGAGTTCCTGACGCCGGCGCATTCGGTGATTCTCGCCGGAGCGGCGCGGAAGCCGTAAATCGCTCGCTTCGGGCAAACGCCGCTGCGACCATCGACGCATGCGTACGAGCACCGTGGCGGACCGGATCCGCGAGGCCACCGTCGTGCTCGGGGACCGGACGGACCGCCACCGTTTCCCCGACCCGACGGGATGGTGGCGTACGCCCGAACTGCTGCGGGAACTCGGGCCGGCGCTCGCCGGGTTGTTCGCCGACGAACGGCCGAATGTCGTACTGGGCCCCGAATCCCGCGGGTCGCTGCTCGGGCCGCTGGTCGCGGTCGAACTCGGCGCGGGCTTCGTCGAGGTGCGCAAAAACCGCTACCCGGCCTGCGATTCGGACCGGTGGCTCCAGCGCACCTCGCCGCCGGATTACCAGGACCGTCACCTGAGGCTCGGCTTCAGCCGCCGTCTGCTGCGGGCGGGCGATCGCGCGCTGCTGGTGGACGACTGGATCGACACCGGCGGCCAAGCCTTCGCCGCGCAAGCCCTGGTCGCCGACGCCGGGGCGACGTGGATCGGGGTCGCCGTGATCGTCGACGGGCTCGTCCGCCACGAACCCCGTCGACAGCTCGGCGTGCGATCCCTCCTCCACTCCCGCGATTTCTGATCACCGGAACGCATCGGCGTTACGGCTGGCCCACGAAGCGAACGACGTCGCCGGACGGCCCAGCACCACCTCGACGTCGGAGCTGACGCGTAGCTCCTCCGGCGTGGGCTCGCCGAGGATGGCGAGTGTGCCGTCGGCGACCGGCTCCGGCATCTGCTGCAGCATTTGCTCCCGGGCCTGCGCACGGCCGAGTTCGACAAATTCCAGCGGCTCGCCGAGCGCAGCGCCGAGGATCTCCGCGCGCTGCCGCGGACTCGTCGCCTCCGGCCCGGTGAGGACATAGGTCTTGCTCGCGTGACCGCGTCCAGTCAGTGCGGCAGCAGCGACTTCAGCAATGTCGAGCGGATCCACGGCAGGGAGCGCGACGTCGCCAAACGGAGAGAAAACCTTGCGCTGCGCCCGAATCGACGGGATCCACGCAAAGGTGTTGGTCGTGAACCCGCCGGGACGGATGACCGTCCACTCCAGACCGGACGACCGGACCGCCTCCTCCAACGCGGCCAGCGGCGCGTGCGAAACCGCTCCGGGCCGAGTACCGGCGGCCTGTGACGACTGCAGGACGACCCGGGTGACACCAGCGTCGACGGCAGCCCGCAGGACGGCTTCCCCGTCGACGTGTGCTCCCGCGCCGGAGACCAGCAGAAACAGGGCGTCCGCGCCCTTCAGCGCCGGGACCAGGCTGTCCGCGTCAGCCAGATCCGCGACCATCGGGGTGACGCCGGGCAGCGAAGGCGGCGGGGAGCTCACCCTGCGGGACACCGCGGTCACGGCGTGGCCGGCTCCGGTTAGGGACTCGACAAGCAGGCGGCCTACGTTGCCCGTGGCACCAGTGACGACGATCATGACTTGCTCCTCAGCTAGGGGTCGAAAGCGACACAGCGAGGCTAAAAGCCGCCGTACAGTAGGTTCCCCAGGGAAAGTATTGGAGCCGCATGACCACCACCGAGCGCACCACGGCCGATCCGCTCGCCGCGTGCCGGATCAGCCCGGCCGTCGACCTGCTGTTCAGCCGGTGGACGACCCCGATCCTGTGGACGCTCAGCCAATCCGGTCCGGTGCGCTTCGTCGAGTTGGAGCGACGGCTCGGCGCCACCGGGAAGGTCCTCACACAACGGCTTCGCCAGCTTGAGCGGGACGGACTGGTGGAGCGGCGCTACTACGCCGAAGTGCCGCCGCGCGTCGAGTACGAGATCACTGAGCTCGGCCGGAGTCTGTCGCCGGTGTTCGCCGCGCTCGCGAACTGGACGGACGAACACCTGCCGACCGTCGAGAAGGCCCGCGACTCCTACACCGGCCCGCTTCCGCGCTGATGCCCTAGCTAGCCCGCGAACTGCTCGTTCCCCAGCACGCCCAGCAGCTGGATCTTCTCGAACGCCTCGCTGCGCGGCGGCGCGGTCAGCACCAGCAACGCCTGCGACTGGTCCTCGGTGAACAGCACCTGGCAGTCCACCTCGATCTCCCCCAGCTGCGGATGCACGAGCACCTTGTGGTCCTCAAACCGTTTGGCCACTTGATGTTCGTCCCACAGCCGCGCGAACTCGCGGCTCTCGCGAGTCAACGCGCGCACCAGCTCGCCCGCGCGCGATCGCGGCCCCATCGACCCGTGCACCACCCGGAGATTCGCCACCAGCGCGCGGCTCTGCCGGTCCCGGTCGTGTTCGGGATAGACCAGCCGCTCGTCCGGGTTCGTGAACCACCGGTAGATCTCGCTGCGCGCCAGCCCGGTGTACTGCGACCGGTCGCCGTACAGCGCCTCCGCGAACCGGTTTTGCACCAGCACCTCGCCGAGGTTCGACAGGATGAGCGCGGGAGTGTCCGACAGCCGGTCGAGCACCCGCAGCAACGCCGGCGCGACGTGCGTCGCCGCCACAATCGGGGACGGCGCGGTACGGCCCGCGAGATGGAACAGGTAGTCGCGCTCGTCGTCGGTCAGCCGCAGGGCTCTGGCCAGCGCGGCCAGCATCTGCTCGCTCGGCTGCGGTCCGCGCTGCTGCTCCAGCCGGGTGTAATAGTCGGTGGACATCGCCGCCAGCGCCGCGACCTCCTCGCGCCGCAACCCGGTCGTCCGCCGCCGCGCGCCCGCGGGCAGCCCCACGTCTTCGGGCCGCAGCCCCTCGCGACGGCTGCGGAGGAAAACCGCCAGCTCAGCTCGATCCATGTGTCCAGTATCGGCTCGGCCGCGCGCGCCAGCCAGGGATCGCCGATCCCCCGATATGCGGTCTCTGCCGCCGCTGGTCCGATCCACCGAGACTCAGTGGCATGAACATCACCGGAAACACCGTCTTCATCCCCGGCTCGACCAGCGGCATCGGCCTGGCCCTCGCTCGCGAACTGCAGGCGAAGGGCAACACCGTCATCGTCGGCGGCCGGCGGACAGAACTGCTCACGCGGATCGCCGCCGACAACCCCGGTCTCGACACTGTCCAGATCGACACCACCGACCCGGCGAGCATCGAAGCCGCGGCGAAGGAGGTGCTCGCGAAGCATCCGGAGCTCAACGTGCTCGTGCCGATGGCGGGCATCATGCGCGTCGAGGACTGGCACCACCCGGAGTCCTTTGTGGACAGCGCGGAAGCGACCGTGACCACCAACGTCCTCGGCCCGATCCGGCTCATCGCCGCGTTCGTCGAGCACCTGCAGACCCGTCCGGACGCCACCATCCTCACCGTCTCGTCCGGACTCGCCTTCGCGCCGCTGAAAGCCACGCCGAGCTACAACGCGTCCAAGGCCGCGATCCACATGCTCAGCGAATCGCTGCGGCTGCAGTTGGCCGACACCTCGGTGAGGGTCATCGAGTTGGAGCCGCCGTCCGTGCGCACCGCTCTTCTCCCCGGGCAGGAAGAGAGCGAGTTCGCGATGCCGCTGGACACTTTCGTCGCCGAGGTCCTGGAGTTGCTCGAAACGCAGCCGGACGCCACTGAAATCCAGGTTGAGAACGTCAAATTCCTCCGCCACGGCGAAGCCCGGGGCGACTACCACCAGGTTGTGGCGACGCTCAACGCCGCAGACCCACACGGGAAGTGAGCTACGCCAAGTACGTCGGCCGCCCCGCCACGATCGTCGCCGACACCGGCATCTCCCGAAGCTCCTTTGTGGACAGTCCACTCGGGTCAGCCGCCGTCAGCACCAGATCAGCCACATCGCCGACCTGGACGCCGCGGCGGCCGCCCGAGGACGCCGCCAACGCGTCCGCGAGCGGGATGGCTTGTTCCGGATGCCACGGTTCCCGCTCGTCGTCAGTCCGCCCGACCGCGGCGGCGATCCCGTCCCACGGATCCAGCGGCGCGACCGGCGCGTCCGAGCCGAGTTCCAGCCGGGCACCGGATTCCAGCAAGGCGCGATAGGCATACGCACGCTCGGTGCGACCGTGCCAGTGCCGGTCGGCGACGTCGCGGTCGTCGGGCTGGTGCGCGGGCTGCACACTCGCGACCAGCCCGAGCGCGGCGAACCTCGGCACGTCCTCGGGCCGCAGCAACTGAGCGTGTTCGATCCGGCCCGGACAGCCGATCTCAGCGAACGCGTCGAGCGCGATGGTGTTGGCGTGGTCACCGATCGCGTGCACCGCCGGAGTCAACCCGTGTTCGTGCGCGCGGCGCATCAACGGCACCAGTTCCTCCGGCGGCAGCTCCAGCAACCCCTTCTCGCCGGATCCCGGGTACGCCTCGTGGCAGTAAGCAGTGCGAGTGTTGAGCGATCCGTCGACGAACAGCTTGAACGGGCCGACCGTGAGCAACCCTTCGCCCGTTGCCAGCACGTCGCCGGTTCGGTGTCCTCTTTGGATGGTCTCGTCCAGCAGATACCGGGCGATGACACAGGAAACCCTTGTCGCCGGTTTCGCGGTGGCTGCCCGACGAGTCCAATCCGCCACCGTGTCCGCGTATTCGTAATCAACGACCGACGTCACGCCCCGCTTGGCCGCGGCCGTCAGCGCGTCCGCGACCCAACCGTCCTGAACCTCGACCGGCGCGGAGGGCAACGCGGCAGTCGCGCTCATGCAGTCGTTCTCCAGCAGCACGCCGGTCGGATGCTCTCGCCCGATGAGCTTCAACGCCGCCGGGCTGAGCCACAGCGTATGCAGATCCGCGCTGAACAACGCCACCGCGCGGCCGGGGAGCGCCCGCTGCAGCAGATCCTTGTGCGGCTTATCCGGCCAAAGCCCGTCCCGGAACCCGACTCCGACGACGAGTTCCCGCGCCGGAGCGTCGAGCAGTTTCTCCATCAGCAGCTCGACCGCTCCCACGGCGGACTGCGCGCCGTCCAGCGGGATGCGCCTGCGGAAACCCGCCCACTGGACCAGATGCGCGTGCGCGTCGACCAGCCCGGGCAGGAGCGTGCCGCCATGCCCGTCAAGCACGCGCGCGGCGAACCCGGCCCCAGCGCCCGGTTCCCCGACGGCCGACACGACGCCGTCGCGCACGCGGACGTCGGCGAGCGGCCCCTGCAACCCGACCCGGACCCGGCGGAGGAGAAGATCGTCCATGCGCCCAGCCTGCCAGGCCGCCCCCGTTCGGGTGAAGCGGGAATTCCGGTGCGGGGGCGGACGTTGGAATGGGTATCCACAAGCCAGGCAGCCGTCGCCCGCCGAAGGGTCAGGGCCGGTCAGGAGCGCCGCCTTCACAAGCCGCGCAGGGTTCGACTCCCTCGGTTGCCACTTCTTTTACCCGCTGAAACGCGGTTTTGTGTGCGCGGACTGCCGGGCTGCCAGCGTTCGACGGGTTGAGGCGGGCAGCTCACCGGGGCCCTCGGCGACCGCGGTCAGCCCCAGCCGATCTTCGCGCCCGTCCGCCGCCAGTCCAGCTCTCCCAGCAGATGTCCGGCCCTCATCCGTCACACGGCCAGCGACGCGCTCTTCGACCAGCCCGCGCAGATCAAGCGAAGGCCATGCTCGCCGAACCCGAGCGCAATCCACCGCGTCACCCCTCCCAACACTTAGCCCTTGCGCTAACTATCCGCACCCGCAATACTTAGCTCCATGGCTCAGTATTCGACCACCCTCGACGGGGTCTTCGCCGCCCTCGCCGATCCGACTCGGCGGGCGGTCGTGCGGCGGCTCGGGCGGGGGCCGGCAAGCGTGGGCGACCTCGCGGGCGAGGCGCCGATGACCTTGCCCTCCTTCATGAAGCACGTGCGGATGCTCGAGTCGCACGGACTGATCCGCACCGTGAAGTCCGGGCGGGTGCGGACCTGCGAGCTGAACCGCGAGCGGTTCGCGCTCGTCGAGGACTGGCTTGCCGAGCAGCGGCGGGTCTGGGCCGGGCGCACCGACCGGCTCGAGCGATTCGTTACCAGCCAGGAGGACCAGCCGTGAATCCCGACCTCGATCTTTCCCTCGACCGCGTCATCCGCGCGCCCCGCAAGCGCGTCTGGGACGCCTGGACCGACCCGGCCAGCCTCGCGCGGTGGTGGATTCCCGAGCCGCTTTGGTGTCGCGTCGACGAACTGGACGTGCGCGCTGGGGGTGCGTTCGTCACGCGGATGAGCGAGGACGGCGACACCTTCGTCCCGCATCTCGACGCGTGCTTCCTCGTCGTGGAGGACTATGAGCGGATCGTTTTTACGAACGCGCTCGACAGCGGCTGGCGGCCGGCGAGGCCGCAGCCGGTCGCGATGACGGCGGAGGTCGTTCTCCGCGATCATCCGGACGGCACGGACTATCGCGTCGTCGTTCGGCACGGGGATCCAGCGGCCCGGGAACGGCACGCCGATCTCGGATTCGCGGACGGATGGGGCACGGTCACCGCCCAGCTCGCACGAGTAGCGGAAAGCGGTTCCTGATGCGGGTCACGATCACGGCGTTCGTCACCCTCGACGGCGTCAGCCAAGGGCCTGGATCGTCCACAGAGGACACCAGCGACGGGTTCTCCCGCGGCGGCTGGTTCGTCCCGCACCTCGACCAGAGCTTCGTCCGGCGCGCCTCCGAGTGGCTGGACCTCGCCGACGGGTTGTTGTTCGGCCGCCGTACCTACACCTCGTTCGCCCGGGATTGGCCCGCCGTCGACGATCCGGACGATCCGTTCGCCGAGCGGATGAATTCACTGCCGAAGTACGTCGTGTCGAACACGATCGAAACCGGCGGCTGGGCGCCGACCACGGTGTTGCGCGGCGATCCGGTGGCCGCAGTCCAGAAGCTCAAGGAGCGGCCGGGCCGGGAGCTGCAGATTCACGGCAGCGCCCGGCTCGGAAGCACGTTGCTGTCCGCCGGAGTCGTGGACAAAGTCCGGTTGACCATGACGCCGACAGTGCTTGGCGCGGGACGTCCGCAATTCCCGCATCCGGGGTCGGCGACCGGGTTACGGCTCACCCACCACGAAGCGACGCCCAGCGGGTTGGTGCTGCTGGAGTACGACGTCACCGGAGAAGCCGCTCTCGGCGACTACGACGGGGTCACGAATCTGGCCTCGTGAGCGGCGATCCCGGTGAGAACCGCGATTGCCACACACGAGGGTCAAAGGTGCGCGGCGGAAACCATCGCGCGGTAGACGTCGGTGTTGTCCAGCGTTCCGTCGAGCCGGTCCGAGCCGGGGCCGGTCGCGGTGACCGGGGTCGGCACGCCGCTGTGGTCGCCGGTCGTCCAGTCGACGGTCAGCGAAAGTTTGGTGCCGGGAACGGGAAACGGACCGTCCTCGTTGCCTTCGGGGGCACCGTCAGTGTCCTCAATGGCCAGTCCGCCGGTCTCGTGGTCGCCGCCGATGATGACCAGGGTGTCCGGGTGCGAGCGGGTGAAGCGAAGCACTTCGGAGACAGCCGCGTCGAGCGCGCGGCCCGCGTCGAGGACGCCGTGGGCGTTGTTTTCGTGGGACATTCCGTCGATGCCTTCTTCTTCCAGGAACAGGAAGAAACCGCGCGGGTTCGCGGAAAGCGTGTCCAGCGCCTTCCGCGCCATCACCGGCAGCGCGACCTTCGGCTGGTACGCACCCTTGCCGTCCGGGCCGTAGTCGACCATGTCCTCGTTCGCGAACAGCCCGAGCAGCCGCGGCGCGCGGGTCGCGGCGAGTTCGCCGGCGTTCCGCACGTAGGTGTAGCCGGAGCGCTTCGCCTGGTCGATGAGATTGCCGTGCGTGCTGCGGCTTTCCTCGCCCGGCTTGTCCGGCCACGCACCCGGATCGCCCTTCGGCAGCCACCAGTCCTCTCCGCCGCCGAGGAGGACTTCCGGGCGGCTTTCGGTGATGTACTGCTTGGCGATGTCGCTCTGCAGGTCGCGGGAAGGCACGTGCGACGCGAACGCGGCCGGCGACGCACCGGTGACCTGCGCGGTCGTGACCAGACCGGTCGATTTCCCGGCGCGTTTCGCCTGTTCGAGGACGGTCAGCAGCCGACGGCCCTGCGCGTCCTGGCCGACCGCGCCGTTGCGCGTCTTGTGCCCGGTGGCCAGCGCGGTCGCCGCCGCGGCCGAGTCGGTGACGAGTTCTTCCGAGTCGGCGGGGTCGGTGTGCACCATGCCGGTGACCGGGAGCCGGTTCATCACCAGGTCGCCCGCGCGGCCGGTCGTCGCCAGCCGGACGAACTCCCGCTGCGCCGCGCCCATGCCGTCGCCCTGGATGTAGACGATGTTGCGCGCCTTCGGATGCCAGCCGCTGGAGTCCGCGGCGGGACCGTCCCCGGCCATCGCGACCGCGGGCACCGCTCCGGCCACCGCGAGCACGGCCGCGGTGAGCACCATCGTCTTGCGCATCCGGATCCTCCTTTAGTTAGGAAGCTTTCCTAACATGTTTCTGAGAGCACCGCGAGAGGGTCACCTGAATGGACGTGTCCGCCGACGGTGAACAGGACCCCGCCGAGGCACGGTGCTCATTACGGTGGGTTCTCATGGAGACCGTCACGACGCGCACCGTCGAGTACCAGGCCGACGGACTCACCATGGTCGGGCGCCTCGCGCTCCCCGCGGGCACCGGCCCGCGGCCCGCGGTCCTGATCGGGCCCGAAGGCACCGGCCTCAACGACTTTCAGCGCGCCCGAGCCGACGCACTGGCCGAACTGGGTTATGTCGCACTGGCCTTCGACATCCACGGCGGCCGCTGGTTCACCGATCCCGACGAGATGCTGGCCCGCTGTCTGCCGCTGCTCGACGACCCCGAGCGGATGCGCGACATCGGCTACGCGGCGCTCGACGTGCTGCGCGCCGAACCGCGGACCGACCCGAACCGGATCGCCGGGATCGGTTACGGCACCGGCGGCGCGATCGTGCTGGAACTCGGCCGCGCCGGCGTCGATCTGCGCGCGATCGGCACGGTCAACGGGCTGGTCACCGGACGGCCGGGCGAGGCCGCGAACATCCGCTGCCCGGTGTGGGCGGGCGTCGGCTCGGAGGACCCGATCATGGCGCCCGCGCAACGGGACGCGTTCGCCGCCGAGATGCAGGCGGCGGGCGTCGATTGGCAGCTGACGGTCTACGGCGGCGCCCTGCACGCCTTCCACCACCCGCCGGTCGGCCCGAAACAGAGGCTCGTCCCCGGCGTCGGCTATCACGCGCGGCACGCCGAGCGGGCCTGGCGCGACGTCGTGACTCTGCTTGCCGAGAACCTGGGCTAGCGGGCGAGGAACGGCCCCGGATCAGCCAAGACGTGATGGATCGTCCGGCCTGCCGCACCGAGCGTCGCGGCGGAATCGCCGAGGGCGGACGGGTTCAGCACCGGCACCGAACCGCGCAGGCCGGTCAATCGCGCCCGCAGCACCTCCTCCGCGGCGGGGGCCAGCCAGGGAAACAGCGGCCCGAACACCCCGCCGAGCACCACGCGGTCCACGTCGACCAAATTGACCGCCGACGCCAGCGCCAGCCCCAGCGCCTCCCCCGCCGCCGCGACGGCTGACAGCGCCGCATCGTCGCCCGTGCTCAGCGCATTGGAGAAGGCGTCCACTGTGGATACTCCGGCCGCGGTGAGCATCGCTTCCTGCCCGGCGTAGGTCTCCAAACAGCCGACCGCGCCGCAGCGACAGGACGGGCCGGACGGGGAAACCAGTACGTGCCCCAGCTCTCCGCCGGTGCCGCGGAACAACCGCGAGTCCACCACCAGTCCCGCGCCGATGCCGATTTCGCCGGAGACATAAAGGAAATCCTCGGCTCCGGCACCGAACCACAGCTCGCCCAGCGCGCCGAGGTTGGCCTCGTTGTCCACCGAAACCGGGACCGGCAGCTCCAGCTCGACCGGAACGTTCCGCCACCCCAGGTTGGGCGCGCTCAGCACCACGCCGTCCCGCACCGGACCGGACACCGCGAGCACTGCCCCAGCGACGGTCAGTCCCAGCTCGCGCGCCTCCGCCAACTCCGCGGAAGCCAGCTCCCGCACCGCCCCCAGCACAGTTTCCGCTAGCACTCCACGGTTGTCTCGCTCGATCCGGACCGACCGGCGGACCGTGCCGGTCAGGTCCAGGACGCACGCGGCGAGATAGTCCACATTGGCCTCAAGCCCCAGCGACGCGATCCGCCCGCCGCTCAGCGACACCTCAACGCCAGGCCGGCCGCGCTCTCCCGCCCGCACCGCGGCGGTCTCGGCCAGGAAGCCCGCGTCCACCAGCGAACCGACCAAAGTGGACACTGTCGATTTCGTCAGCCCGGTGAGCTCCGCCAGCGCGGCGCGGGTCAGCGGGCCGCCGCGGCTGATCTCGCCGAGCACCAGCTCGAGGTTCCGCGCACGCATCGCGTCATGCCGAACCGGCTCCATCCGAACCTCCGCTCTTGACGGCCGGGCGGCCGCGGCGCAGTATTTAGTCTACATCGTGAACTAAATGAAGGGACGGGCATGGCCGACTACGCCCCCGCGCCGGAGGACAAGTTTTCGTTCGGGTTGTGGACCGTCGGCTGGCCCGCCGCCGACCCGTTCGGCGTCGCCACCCGGCCGCCGCTCGACCCGGTCGAGAGCGTGCACCGGCTGGCCGACCTGGGCGCATACGGCGTCACCTTCCACGACGACGACCTCCTCGCCACCGAGCCGGACCGCGACGCCGCGATCGGCAAGTTCAAGAAGGCGCTGGCCGAAACCGGCCTGCGCGTGCCGATGGCGACGACGAACCTGTTCAGCCATCCGGTCTTCAAGGACGGCGGCCTGACCAGCAACGACCGCGACATCCGGCGGTACGCGCTCACCAAGGTCCGGCGCAATCTCGACCTCGCCGCGGAACTCGGCGCGCAGACCTACGTCCTGTGGGGCGGTCGCGAGGGCGCGGAATCCGACGCGGCGAAAGACGTCCGCGCCGCGCTCGCCCGGTACAAGGAAGGCCTCGACGTCCTCGCCGACTACGCCGTTTCGCAAGGCTACGACCTTCGCTTCGCCCTGGAGCCGAAGCCGAACGAACCGCGCGGCGACATCCTCCTGCCGACGATCGGCCACGCACTCGGCTTCATCTCCCAACTGGACCGGCCCGAGCTGTTCGGGCTGAACCCGGAGGTCGGCCACGAGCAGATGGCCGGACTGAACTTCGTGCACGGCATCGCGCAGGCGCTGTGGCAGGGCAAGCTGTTCCACATCGACCTCAACGGCCAGCACGGCCCGAAGTACGACCAGGACCTGATCTTCGGCCACGGCGATCTCACCAGCGCGTTCTTCCTCGTGGACCTCCTGGAGCACGGCGGCTACGAAGGCCCGCGCCACTTCGACTACAAACCGCTGCGCACCGAGGATCCCGAAGACGTCTGGATTTCCGCGGCGGCGAACATGCGCACGTATCTGATCCTGCGCGAGAAGGCACGGGCATTTCGAGCCGATCCGGAAGTCGCCGAAGCGCTTGCCGCCTCTCGAGTTCCGGAGCTGGCCACGCCGACGCTCTCGCCCGGCGAGACCTTGGACGATCTGGCCGCCGACGAGTTCGACGTCGAAGCGGCTGGTCGACGCGGCTACCACTTCACCCGGCTCAACCAGCTCGCACTGGAGCACCTGCTGGGCGTCCGGTAAATCAGGCGACGCAAGCGGCAGCACTGTTCTACCGTTGCGAGCAACACGTTGAAGGAGACGAGTAGCGCGGGGCACGGCGAGGGACAGAGAGCTGCCGCCGGTGAGAAGGCAGCGTCGCGGCCCCGCGCGAAGACACTCCTGAGTGCGGGGAGGAAATGCCCCGCCGGCCCGGCCGCCGTCATCCGGTCAGAACGAGGCCGCCCGTTGGCGGCGAAGGTGCGGTGGCACCGCGAGTGTCCCTTCTCGCCCGCACCCCCAAGGGGTCGCCGAGTGCGCTCAGGAGAAGGAATGAGTACCCGCACCCCGGTGGCCTGCCTGCGTGACCGCGTGGGCTCCACCGCAACGATCGCCGGCTGGGTGCACCGCCGGCGAGTGCTGAAATCCGTGGCGTTTCTCGTCATTCGCGACCGGTCTGGGACCGCGCAGGCGGTTTTCACCGAGCCGCCGGAGGTCGCCGAGGAGACCGTCGTCCGGCTCACTGGCGAGGTGGTCGCCAATCCGCAAGCGCCGCAAGGCGTTGAGCTGCGAGAGCCCGCGGTCGAGGTGTTGTCCACGCCGGAGAAACGGCCGCCGTTTGACCTTTATCGGCCCGAGGTGACCGCCGGTTTGCCGGTAGTGCTGGACAATGCAGCGGTCGCGTTGCGGCATCCGCTGCTGCGCAGCCGGTTCGAGGTCGCCGCAGCCAGTGTCGCGGCGTTTCGGCGAGCGCTGGACAATCAGGGGTTCACTGAGATTCATACGCCGAAGATCGTTGCTACCGCGACGGAATCCGGCGCGAATGTGTTCCGGCTGGACTACTTTGGCCGCTCGGCTTATCTCGCCCAGTCGCCGCAGTTTTTCAAACAGGCCATGGTCGGCGTGTTCGAGCGAGTGTATGAGGTGGGACCGGTTTTCCGGGCCGAACCGCACGACACCGCCCGGCATCTGGCTCAGTACACGAGTCTCGACGCGGAACTGGGCTTCATCTCCGACCATCGCGAGGTGATGGCAGTGCTGCGCGACGTCGTAGCGGAGATGGCCGCCGCGGCCGGACCGGACGCGCCTGCGGTGCCGGACGAGATCCCGTCGATCGATTTCGCCGCGGCACAAGAACTTCTGGCCCGCAACACCGGCGAGGACCCCCGTGGCGAACCGGACCTCGCGCCCGCGCACGAACGATGGCTGTGCGAATGGGCTGGGCGGGAGCACGGGTCGGAATTCTTGTTCGTGACCGGATACCCGATGGCGAAACGGCCGTTCTACACCCACCCGGACCCGGCGAACCCGGCCAGGTCGAACAGTTTCGACCTGCTGTTCCGCGGCCTGGAACTGGTGACCGGCGGCCAGCGGCTGCATCGGTACGCGGACTACCTGGCCGCACTCGGCGAGACGGCCGGGCAGTACTCGGACTACCTCGACGCGTTCGCGTACGGAATGCCGCCGCATGGCGGGTTCGCGATCGGGCTGGAGCGATGGGTCGCGCGAGTGCTGGGCGTGCCCAACGTGCGCGGGGCGACCCTCTTCCCTCGCGACCTGCACCGCCTGCGGCCGTGACCGCCCCGTGAGGGGAACCCCGCGGAAATCAGGGTTCCCCTCACGGGCAGCTCACTTGGCGGCGAAGGTGAGCGAGCCCAGCGCGGTCACCAGCGGAGCCAGCTCAGGCAGTTCCTCCGCCTCGCCCAGCGCGGCGGAAAGCGCCGCGTCGTGCGTCGGGCGGGCGGCGGCCAGCAGCTTCTGGCCGGACGGGGTGACCTCGGTGTAGATCCCGCGCCGGTCGTCCTGGCACAGGTACCGCGACAGCAGGCCGCGCTCCTCCAGCCGCGTGACCAGCCGGGTCGTCGCGGACTGGCTCAGCACCACCGCGTTGGCGAGCTGGCTCATCCGCAGGTGGAAGCCGTCCTGGCGGCCGAGCACGTCGAGCACCGTGTACTCGCTCACCGACAGCTCGTGCTCGCTTTCCAGCGCGCGGTTCAGCCGGTCCTCGATCCGCGCGTGCAGCGCCGCCAGCGTCCGCCAGCCTTGCGCGCGCGCCTCGACGGCGTCGTCCGACACCGACATGGTGCACCTCCTCCAGGCGGCCCAGGTTGCGGGCGGCCGCTGCCCCGAGCGTCCTCGGCGCGCGCCCGTCTCGATGTAGCTGCAAGTATTGCGCGCGCCGGTAGTATCCAGATGCCACTGTACTCGCGAAACACCAGACGGGTCGCCGCGGAACCTGGGCCGCACCGCCCGCGAGGCCAATCCGCCGTCCGGAGCACGGCTGAGCAGGCATTACACCCCGCGCGCGGACGGCGGCGCGCCCTCCTCCGGCGTCCCCCGAACCGTGCCACCGCTTTTGCCCTCGCCGTCCGGCGAGTAAGTTGTCCCCGCTACCCGGGGGAAAGGTGATCGGCGAATGACCGGCGCTGGCGATTCGGACGCGGCCACGACCGCGAGACGGTTCGCGCTGGGCCGGTACGGGCCCGCGCCGCTGGTCCTGGCCGGCCGGTACGAGGTGGGCGAGCGGATCGGCGAAGGCGCGACCGCCTTCGTGCACCGGGCCGAGGACCGCGAAACCGGAGCCGCGGTCGCGGTGAAGCTGTTCCACGCCGGAGCGGTCGACCTGGGCCGCAACCGCCGGGACCAGGAGATCGCGGCACTGCGCGCGGTCCGGCATCCGGGGCTCGTCGGGTTCGTCGACGCCGGGGTCGACGAGGGGCACGCGTACCTCGTCATGGACTGCGTGCACGGCCCCAACCTGTCCGAATGGCTGCGCTCCGGACCGCTGCCCGCCGACCGGGTCGTGGAGCTGGGCGCACAGCTGGCCGAGGCGCTCGCCCACGTGCACGCGCACGAGGTGACGCACCGGGATCTCAAGCCCGCCAACATCCTCATGTCCGACGACGGCCCGCGGATCGCCGACTTCGGCGTCGCGCGGATCGTGGACGCGACCCGCGTGACCGACACCGGCGCGGTCGTCGGGACCGCCGCCTACCTCTCGCCGGAGCAGGTGCTCGGCGAGCACCCAGGCCCGGCTTCGGACGTCTACGCGCTGGGGCTCGTTCTCCTGGAATGCCTCACCGGCGTCCGCGAATACCCGGGCACGGCGGCGGAAACCGCGGTGGTGCGGTTGCATCGGGCGCCGCGAGTGCCGCCGGGCACGCCGGAACCACTCGCGAGGACTCTGCGCGCGATGACCCTGCGCGATCCGGAAGAAAGACCCTCGGCGACCGCCGTGGCGCGTGCGTTGCGCGGCACGGAAACGTTGCGGCTCCCGATCAAAACGCGACTGGCGGTCTTCTGCCGCCGCCACCGGGTATCCCGGCGGCGCGCGGTGCTCGCCGCGGGCCTGCCGGTGGTACTGGTCGCGGCCGGGACCTTGCTGCTGGCGACCCCGCTCCGTCCGGGAACCGGGTCCGCGCCCGGCCCCGAACCGGCTCCGGTTCCGGTTTCTCCGCCCTCTTCCGCTCCGCCCTCTTCCGCTCCGTCCGATTCACCGGATTCCGCGCCCCGGCACTCGTCGTCCGCGCCGCCGGTCCGTTCGACGAACGCGGCCACGCCCGCGCGGACCACGACTGTTCCGCCCGGCACGCCGGTCAGCACCGGCCCGTCGCTGCCCAGCCAGGCGAGCCAGGCCAGCCAACCGGGCCAGCCCGGCCGCACTCCGCCGAAAACCCCGCCAGGACAGACAAAACGGCCCCGGGACCCCGGCGCCGGCCCGCCGCGCGAGAAGACTCCACATTAGACACACCGACCACCCGGTCGGCTGACCCGGCGCAATTCGGTGGCGAAGTCGTTCCCGGCGCGCGATCCTGGTGGCGAGCGGGGAGGTGGAGGCGATGACCGCGCACGCACGCCGGTTCGGACGGCAGTGCCGAGAACACTTCGAGCACCCGGAAACCGCCCGCGCGACCGAGCCGAAACAGGACGTCAAGACCGCGCCGGAGCCGGAGCAGGCGGCGAAGGCCGAACCGGAGCCGGAAGTCCAGCCCGGAAAGTGAATTTTCCGTGCCGGGCAAGGAAAGCCTGAGCTACTCCGCGCGCGGCGCGGCCTCGATCGCCAGCACCGCGATGTCGTCGTGGCCGGAATTCCCGAGCCACTCCCGCACCGCCTCGCGCAACCGGCGCACGACTTCCCGCGCCGGTTGCCCGACGCAATCCTCCAGCACCGTGTAGAGCCGTTCGTCGCCGAACAGCTCGGTGGATTCCGTGCGGTTGCGGGCTTCGGTGACGCCGTCGGTGTAGAGCAGGCAGACGTCGCCCTCGTCCAGATGCGTCGTCGCCTCGGCGAAGCGCGCCTGCGGCGACACGCCGACCAGGGTGCCGGGCACGCTGATCTCCTCGACGCCTCCCCCGCGCCGCAGCACGAGCGGCGCGGGATGGCCGCCGGAGGCGAGCGTGACGTCGAGGCCGGACTCCGCGGCCGCGACCGAACCGAGCACGAGCGTCGCGAACCGGTTGCTGCCGCCGGAGATCAGGAGTTCGTTGAGCAGCCGCAGCATCGTGCGGCCGTCGCGTTCGACGAGGTGCAGCGCGGCCAGCGAATGCCGCACCCGGCCGGTCAGCGCGGCCGCCTCGGCTCCCTTGCCGCAGATGTCGCCGACGACCACGAACGCGCTGCCGTCGTCGCGGGAGAGGACGTCGTAGAAATCGCCGCCGACGCCGAGGACTCCGCCGGCGGGTTCGTACCACAGCTCGAAGTTCGCGCCGTCGACCTGCGCGGGCGGCGTCGGCAGCAACGTCGATTCAAGCCCGCGAGTGGCTTCCTCCTGGCTGGCGTAGCGCTGCGCGTTGGCCAGCGCCGTGCCAGCCGCGTCCGCGAACGCCTCGACCGCCTGGCCCTGTGCCGGCCCGAACGCGGGCTCGCCGCGTCTGCCGAGCAGCACCGCCCCCGCCATGCCGGAGCCGAACGAGACCACCGAAACCTCGAGATGCCCCTCGAACGGCTCGGCGACCGCCGCGGGCAGCGCCGCGACCTCCGTGGCCGGCACCGCGCGAATCTCGGGCCGGGCGACGTCGGCGATCGCGTCGGACACCACCGGCGCGAGCTGCGCCGGCACCCGCCGGATCCGGCCGTGGCCCGCCGCGCCGTGCTCGGTGCAGCTCCACCACTCCCAGCGGCCGCGGGTCGTCGGCAGCAGCACGAAGGCGCAATCGCCCAAAGCGGACGCCGCCAGCTCCGCGATCACCCGCGCCGTGCCGTGCCGTCCGCGCGCGAGCGCCAGTTTCGGACCGGCCTCGGCGAGGAACTCTTCCGGACGGCGGCGGCCGTCGTCGACCACGGTCCAGGCGCGCCAGCCGCCGGGAAGCACCCGGATCTTGGCCGGCCGGTGGCCGACCTTGCCGGTGGTCTCGGTCACGCCGACGAGCTCCGCCGGGCCGAGCCGCTCGGCGGCCGCGTTCGCCCAGCGCAGCGCCCCTTCGGGATCCTGCAGGAACACCGGCTCCCGCACGTCGTCGAGCACCGAGCGCCAGAATCCGGCGTGCCCGGGCAGCTCGGCGCCGGGTGGCAGGGCCGACGCCGGAGCGGGCCGTGACACCATGCACGAACCTCCTGCCTCCGGGTCGACCTGACGGTCCTGGTCCTTCCAGGTTGGCACAGTGTGCGCGGGCGGACTGGGTCGAAGTGTAGGGCGAACCATGGCACGCTGGGTCGACGACCATGGCTGGCACACGCGTGGTGGGAAGGTCGGCAAAGATGACAGAGTCCCCACAGACTTCCGGGAGCCCCCGGAACTCCGGGGCCCAGGAACCGGAATTCGTCCCGGCGAGCGAGGTCGCGGCGCTGGAGCGGCTGCTCGGCGCGGTCCACGACCTCGGGGACGGCAACTTCCGGCGGCGCTTCGTCGCGCACGGGGACGGGATCACCGCCCGGCTCGCGTCGGCGTTCAACGACATCGCCGAACGCAACCAGCGGCTGGTGACCGAACTCATGCGCGTGCGCGGCGAGGTGGGCCAGGAGGGCAAGCTCACCGAGCGCGTGCGCACCGAGATCGGCCCCGGCGGCTGGGCCACCGCGGTCGACACGGTCAACGGGCTGATCGAGGACGTCAGCCGTCCGGTCGTGGAGCTGGACCGGGTGCTCGGCGCGGTCGCCGAGGGCGATCTGTCGCAGCCGATGGCGCTGCAGCTGGACGGCCGTCCGCTGCGCGGGCAGTACGCCGAGCTGGCGAAGACCGTCAACGGGCTCAACGCGCAGCTGTCGCGGTTCGCCGCCGAGGTGATCCGGCTCTCCCGCGAGATCGCCGGAGAAGGCCGTCTGGGCGGTCAGGCCGAGGTCCCCGGCGTGGCCGGCACGTGGCGCGACCTGACCGACTCGGTCAACTTCCTCGCCGACAACCTCACCGAGCAGGTCCGCAACATCGCCTCGGTCACCACCGCGGTGGCCCGCGGCGACCTCACGCAGAAGATCAACGTCGACGCCCGGGGCGAGATCCTCGAGCTCAAGAACACCATCAACACGATGGTCGACCAGCTCTCGTCCTTCGCCGACGAAGTCACCCGGGTGTCGCGGGAGGTCGGTTCGGAAGGACGGCTCGGCGGCCAGGCGCGCGTGCCGGGCGTCGCGGGCACCTGGCGCGACCTCACCGACTCGGTGAACCTGATGGCGGACAACCTGACCGACCAGGTCCGCAACATCGCGCAGGTCGCCACGGCGGTCGCGGCGGGCGACCTGACGAAGAAGATCGACGTCGACGCCCGCGGCGAGATCCTGCAGCTCAAGACGACCCTGAACACGATGGTCGACCAGCTCTCGTCCTTCGCCGACGAGGTCACCCGGGTCGCCCGCGAGGTCGGCAGCGACGGCCGCCTCGGCGGTCAGGCGGAGGTCCCCGGCGCGGCGGGCACGTGGCGCGGCCTGACCGACTCGGTCAACCAGATGGCGGACAACCTGACCGACCAGGTCCGCAACATCTCGCACGTGACCACCGCGGTCGCGAAGGGCGACCTGACGCAGAAGATCACCGTGGACGCCCGGGGCGAGATCCTCGAGCTCAAGACCACGATGAACACGATGGTCGACCAGCTCTCGTCCTTCGCCGACGAGGTCACCCGAGTCGCCCGCGAAGTCGGTACGGAAGGGCAGCTGGGCGGCCAGGCCACCGTGCCCGGGGTCGCGGGCATCTGGCGCGACCTGACCGGCTCGGTGAACTTCATGGCCAACAACCTCACCGCGCAGGTCCGCAACATCGCGCAGGTCGCCACAGCAGTGGCGCGCGGCGACCTGACGAAGAAGATCGCGGTCGACGCGCGCGGCGAAATCCTCGAGCTCAAGACGACGCTGAACACCATGGTCGACCAGCTCTCGTCCTTCGCCGACGAGGTCACCCGAGTGTCGCGAGAGGTTGGCACGGAAGGAAAACTCGGCGGTCAGGCGACCGTGCCGGGCGTGGCGGGGACCTGGAAGGACCTCACCGACAACGTCAACTTCATGGCCAACAACCTCACCGACCAGGTGCGGAACATCTCCCAGGTCACCTCCGCCGTGGCGCGCGGCGACCTGACGCAGAAGATCACCGTCGACGCGCGCGGCGAGATCCTCGAGCTGAAGAACATCCTCAACACGATGGTCGACCAGCTGTCCGCCTTCGCGGACGAGGTCACCCGCGTCGCGCGTGAGGTCGGCACCGAAGGCCGCCTCGGCGGCCAGGCGCGGGTCCCCGGCGTCGCGGGGATCTGGAAAGACCTGACCGACAACGTGAACGTCATGGCCGACAACCTCACCGTGCAGGTGCGGAGCATCGCCACGATGGCGAGCGCGGTGGCGAACGGCGACCTGTCGAAGAAGATCTCCATCGACGCGGCGGGCGAGGTCGCGGCGCTGGCCGGGACGCTGAACGACATGGTCGAGACGCTGCGCGCGTTCGCCGACGAGGTCACCCGGGTCGCCCGCGAGGTCGGCACGGAAGGCATCCTCGGCGGTCAGGCGCGGGTGCCGGGCGTGGCCGGGACCTGGAAGGACCTGACCGAGAACGTCAACTTCATGGCGCACAACCTGACCAGTCAGGTGCGGAACATCTCGCAGGTCACCACGGCGGTCGCGCGCGGCGACCTGTCCCGCAAGATCGACGTCGACGCCCGGGGCGAGATCCTCGAGCTCAAGACCACGATGAACACGATGGTCGACCAGCTGTCCGCGTTCGCCGCGGAGGTCACGCGTGTCGCCCGCGAGGTCGGCACCGAAGGCAAGCTCGGCGGTCAGGCCGAGGTCGAAGGCGTGTCCGGCACCTGGAAGCGGCTGACCGAGAGCGTGAACCAGCTGGCGGGCAACCTGACCACCCAGGTCCGCGCGATCGGCCAGGTCGCGACGGCGGTGACCGCGGGCGATCTGACCCGGCACATCACCGTGGACGCGTCCGGCGAGCTGGCGGACCTCAAGGACAACATCAACCAGATGATCGCGAACCTCAAGGAGACCACCTCCGCGAACCGCGAACAGGACTGGCTGAAGACGAACCTGGCGCGGCTGTCCGGCCGGATGCAGGGCCACCGCGACCTCGCGTCGGTGGCGACGCTGATCCTGTCCGAGCTGGCCCCGCTGGTGAGCGCGCAGCAGGGCGCGTTCTTCATCGCGCACGACGAAGAGGACGCGGGCGACCCGGACAAGCTGCTCGACTGCATCGCCGCCTACGGCCTCGCCCAGGCCCGCACCGGCCTGCGCTTCCGGCTCGGCGAATCGCTGATCGGCCAGGCCGCGGTGGACCGGCGGACGATACTGGTCAACGGCGCTCCCCCGGAGTACGCGCTGGTGTCGTCCGGGCTCGGCTCGGCCCCGCCGGTGAACGTGATCGTGCTGCCGGTGCTGTTCCAGGGCGAGGTGCTGGGCGTGCTGGAACTGGCGTCGGTCAACGAGTTCTCCGCGGTGCACCTGGACCTGCTGGAGCAGCTGCGGCACACGATCGGCGTCAACGTGAACACGATCCTGTCGAACTCGCGCACCGAGGCGCTGCTGACCGAATCGCAGCGGCTGGCCCAGGAACTGCGCGCGCGGTCCGAGCAGCTGCAGGCCCAGCAGGGCGAACTGCGCCGGTCGAACACCGAACTGGCCGAGAAGGCGGCGCTGCTGGCCCAGCAGAACCGCGACATCGAGGTCAAGAACATCGAGATCGAACAGGCCCGGCAGGAGCTTGAGGAGCGGGCCGGGCAGCTGACGGTCGCGTCGCAGTACAAGAACGAGTTCATGGCGAACATGTCGCACGAGCTGCGAACTCCGCTCAACAGTGCGCTGATCCTGGCGAAACTGCTGTCGGAGAATCCCGAGGGCAACCTCACGGAGAAGCAGATCCAGTTCGCGAAGACGATCTGGGCGGCGGGGTCTGACCTTCAGCAGCTGATCAACGACATCCTGGACCTGGCGAAGGTCGAGGCGGGCAAGCTGGACCTGCAGATGTCCGACGTGACGCTGCCGGAGCTGGTCAACTACGTCGAATCGCTGTGCCGCCCGCTGACCGCGGACAAGGGCCTGGAGTTCGCGGTCCTGATCGACCCGCCGGTGCCCGGCAGCGTGCACACCGACGAGCACCGCCTCCAGCAGGTGCTCCGGAACCTCCTGTCGAACGCCGCGAAGTTCACCGACGAGGGCGGCGTACGCCTGCACATCCGGATGGCGGACCCCGAAGAGGTCGAGCAAGAGTCCCTGCGCTCGGCGGCCGGGATCATCGCGTTCGGCGTCGAAGACACCGGAATCGGCATCCCTGAGGAGAAGCTGGAAGTCATCTTCGACGCCTTCCGCCAGGCGGATGGAACGACCAGCCGCAAATACGGCGGCACGGGCCTTGGCCTGTCGATCAGCCAGCAGCTGACGGAGCTGCTGAGCGGCGAACTGCGCGTCAGCAGCGTCCCCGGCCGAGGCAGCACCTTCACGCTGTACCTGCCGGTGGGCGCCGCGAACCTGATCGCCCCCACGACGCCCGTGCGCCCGACGCCGAAGCTGCCGGTCCTGCCGAGCACCATCACAGTGGCAGAGCCGAACAGCGCCCCGAAACGCTTCAACAGCGAAAAGGTCCTCATCGTCGACGACGACCTGCGCAACGTCTTCGCCCTCGCGGCGGTCCTGGAACAGGCCGGCCTGGAAGTCATCTACGCCGACACCGGTGTGGCCGGAATCCGGGCACTGGAACGCCATGAGGACACCGCACTGGTGCTGATGGACGTGATGATGCCGGAACTGGACGGCAACGCGACCATCGCCGCAATCCGAGCCGAAGCGGCCCACGAAGACCTGCCCGTGATCGCCGTCACAGCGAAGGCGACGGAGGAAGACCGCGAACGAACCCTGGCCTCGGGAGCGGACGACTACATCACGAAGCCGGTGGACACAGACCTGTTGCTGGACGTGATCGCCGCCCGCCTGGAGGCGGACGCGGCGTCGTCCTCTTCGGAGGTGGAACCGTTGGAGCGGGTGACGGGAATCGAACCCGCGTAGCTAGTTTGGAAGACTAGGGCTCTACCATTGAGCTACACCCGCAGTGCCCTCGGTGACCCGGGAGCGAAGCCAGCTTAGCGTGCCCGCTAGGGTGGGTCGTACACCCCCCGGGTACCGGGGTTTCCGGAGGCTTCGGGGGTGCCGGGATGTGGCGCAGCTTGGTAGCGCATCCGCTTTGGGAGCGGAGGGTCGCAGGTTCAAATCCTGTCATCCCGACATTGCGTTGGAGGGGCTGGACCTGCGGGTTCAGCCCCTTTTTCATGCCGTCGCGCGCGGGGCGGGTGCTGACGCGGCGCTCACTGACACTCCTCTTTGAGGATTTTCACCTGCGTGCCCGAACTCTGAAGCCCGCTCCGCCGGCCTGGCAGGCGTTGATCGACGAGTGGGCTATGTCACTCGAGGCCGAGAACACCTGGCTCGCCGACCCGGTCGCACTGCCGGAAGCCGACGACACTGCTCCGCCGGAACCGAGCACCACCCGATGGCCGCATGAAACCACCGCACATCCAGGACCAGCCGATTCCTATCACCCCGGTGGAATTCATCAAGCAGGCGCTCCGGAACTGCCAAGGCCGCGACTTTCACAGCCGCCGCGGCGAAGCGATCATCCGACTCATCCGGGACACCGGCGTCGCCTCGCCGAAATCGCCAACATCGACCTGGAGCGCGCTCCCATCGCGCCGTCAACGTCCTCGGCAGAGGCGGCAAAGCCCTCGGCCGCTACCTCCGCGTCCGCGCGCCATCCCTACGCCGACGCCACCACCAGACTGTGGCTCAGCGACCACTGCCGCAGCACGCCGCTGTCACCGAACGGCATCAAGATCATGCTCCGCCCGGATTCCGGGCCGAGCATCCGACGGGAGTGTCCTCTCGCCAGGGGATCCGCAGAACAAGCGTGAGCCGACTGCGAATCCATTCCAGCGGGGCCGACAAGCGCGAAGATCGGCGCGAATGAATACTAGCGGGCGAGACATGCGAAATCGTCACGGCTCAATGCAATCGTTTCTCCAGACAGTTTCTCTTGCGGTTTCTCCTGACTGTCCCGCGCACAACGAACCGATTCGAAACAGCCGATGGACGGCGTCGATGTTCGCTCGTCCATAGTGCACCAACCGTCCTTGCGCCAATCATGGCAGTTATGGGAATGTCAGGACCGCAGCGCAACGACCGGGAGAATCATCTGCATGCTGGGGATTCATTCGCCTCACCGCTGTGAATATGCGGTGTCAGCGTCACTGCGAGGTGCGGATCGGCGCGCCAGCCGACGCTTCGCGTCTGCTCGCATGTGCTCGGTTCCTTGAGCAACGGGGAGAATAGCTGTGATCGGAACAATTATCGACGAAGAGCCATCCTGGCGGCGCTCGCCGCCGCGACGCTTGCCGCATCGCTTGCGCACGGAACCGCGTCCGCGCAGGAATCACGCGGCTGACACCAGCAAGGCCTTGTTTGCCATCGGTTTTCCCTTGGGACTGCCGGAAGCTGCGCATCGACCATCGCACCGGCGGTTGCGCTCGCTCCTGGGCCTGCCCGCCGCCAGATGATTTCAAGCGACCGCCGTGTGGCCGGAATGAGGACAGGAGCATCGCAAGAACTACTGCCGACGCTGGATCAGTCAGGCCCGCCCAGGGTCGCGACGTTGATCTGATCATTCGTCCGGGAGAACAGACGTACACCTGCCCGGCAAACTGGTGTCCAACCGGCCAGGGAGAATTGCGCCATGACTGACGACGTCACGTTCGAATTCCGCTCGGCCTGGTGCAGGCTGACGATGGGCTCCGGCCCGCAACGGCAAACCTTCCACGCAACGGGGCTCAACGACGCCTTCGGAGACCTCGCACAGGCCGTCGCGAACCTGGCCCGCCCGAGGCCGGTGGTGGAGTTGCAGTCCGTGCTGTGGGGCGATGAACCAGGCGGAGTCTTCCTGGACTTCGCCTCGCCGGTAGCGGACCACCTCGCGCTGGTGGTGCACGCGGTGGCGATCCGCACCTGGATCACCGCGCCGGACTGGACACCCGAACGAGGCGAAGTGCTGCTGCGACAGGTCGCGCCGCGCCACGAACTCGCCAGCGCCTTCCTGCGCGGCTTCGAAACCGTCAGCGCGGCCACGAAACCGGGAGGCATCATCCCAGGCTGGCCACACCCATTCCCAGACACAGCTGTCACCGAGCTCCGCCGCGCACTCGGCTGACATCCTCCAGAAACCGCAGTGCTTCGTCCACGTCGTCAGGAAGGATTCGGGACCTATCATGAGATCTCCGGGCTTTGCCGACATTTTCAGACGCCTCGGAATGCTGGCCATCATCACGACAGGGGCGCTGCTCGCAGCGAACACCACCGCGACTGCGGCCGCGCCGATCAAGGGATATCAGGACTGCTTCAAACCTGCCACCACCGAGGACTACTTGGTCACATCGGTGCGCAACACGGACACCTACCGCACCGTCAACCTGCGCTGCGGCCGCCATGACGTCGGCGACAAAGCCGGCTTCGGTGTCCGGCACATCAACGACCGCCGCCCGCCAATCACCACGGCGACAGTCCAGTGCATCGAACATGTGCTGAGGAGCGCCAAGTACGAAGGGCCGGCCAGCGGAAAGAACAACGTCTCGTACACCATCTCGTCGCCGAACATCGACGCCGTCGTGATCGTCAACGTCGAGACCGACAACGTGGTGACCGCCTACACGTCGCAACCCGGCTCGTCAACGAGCAACAACTGGGAGGGTTGCTTGGGCATCCCGGCCGCTGCGCAGCACACACCGGACTTCGCGAAAAGCGGCATCACGCCGTATTCGGGAGACAGCTGCTGGTTGGGGCCCTTGGGTTTCCGCTCAGTCTGCGAGAACGTGCACGGGGAGAAGCTCCACGTCGACACTCTCGATGCGAGCGAGGGCCTTCCGCCTTGGGCGGACTCCAGTTGCGCGACACCAGTGCTGTACGCCAACGGCCGGATGTTCCGCCTGGGCTTCTACACCTGCAGCAAACTGGGCACATTGAAGCAGCACTTCGCCATGAACAACGACTTTCCGAACAACCTGCAGCTGTGTCTCGGCTGGACCGACATCGATCACCAAGCCTGCCTCACCGTCCACGACTGACGCGGGGCCGTACATCCAGCGACCGCAGGCCCGCATCCATCGCCGACGAGACCGCTGCAGTCCCAGATCTCGCCTCGACATTCGATAACAAGGCCGCGATACGCCACGACCCTCCTATTTGAGGATTCTCGCTCATCGCCGACCAGCAGCTGTTGCTGATGCAGCACTGCGCTGAGCCGTTCCCGCTTTGGGAGCGGAGGGTGGCAGGTTCAAATCCTGTCATCCCGACCATGGTGGGGCTGGACCCGTGGGTTCAGCCCCTTTTTCGTGCCGTCCCGCGCGGGGGTGGGAGCTGGCACGGCGCTCAGTGACACTCCTATCTGAGGATTTTCACCCCTGACCCTCGCTCCGCCGGCCAGGCAGGCGTTGAGCGACGAGTAGGCCATGTCACTCGAAGCCGAGAACAAGAGCCCCCGCACGATCCGCGGCTACTGCGACTCCGTTTGGCAATGCGAACAACAATTACCGGGCGTTGAGAGCGTGGTTCAACTGGCTGCTTGCGGAAGAGGAAATCGAGCATCACCCGATGGCCCGGATGAATCCACCGCACATCCTGGACCAGGTGAATTCCTATCACCCCGGCGGAATTCATCAAACAGGTGCTCCGGAACTGTCAGGGCCGCGACTTCCAGAGCCGCCGAGCCGAAGCGATCATCCGACTGATCTGGGACACCGGCGGTCGCCTGTCCGAATCGCCAACATCGATATGGAACGAGACCTTGGCCTCTCTCGCCGCGTCGTCAACGTCCTCGGCAAAGGCAGCAAATGACGGGCGCGCAGGAATGCCCCGAGCTGCGCCAGCCGCGGGTCGCGGGCCATCACCGTGACCCGATCAGGTGGGGGATCGAATCCTCCCCCTCCCGCCGCCGGCTCCCGGGAGAGACGGTGGAGTCATGAGCGAACACGAACGCATCGACGTCCACACCCACCTGGTCCCTCCCTTCTGGGGCGAGGCCCTCGCACAGCACGGCGGCGACCCCTCGGGCTGGACCGTTCCACAGTGGACGCCGGACGACCACCTGAAATTCATGGACGCCAACGGCATCGCCACGAGCGTGCTGTCGCTGACCGCCCCGAGCGTCGTCGGCTGGGAAGGCGCGGCACGTCGCGAGATGGCGCGGCGGGTCAACGACTACACCGGCGGACTCGTCCGCGAGCGCCCGGACCGGTTCGGGAACTTCGCGACTCTCCCGCTGCCTGACGTCGAAGGCGCGGTCGCCGAAGTCGACTATGCCTTCGACCAGCTGCGCGTCGACGGCGTGGTGCTGCTGTCGAACTACGAAGGCGTCTACCTCGGCGACGACCGGTACGCGCCGTTGTGGGAAGCGCTGGACCGGCGCCGCGCGGTGGTGTTCATCCACCCGGGGCACCCGCTTCTCCCGGTGCTGCCCGAGGTTCCCGGGCCGATGGTGGACTATCCGTTCGACACCACCCGCAACGCCGTGCACATGGTGGTCCACGGGATCACCGAACGGTACCCGAACGTGCGCATCATCCTCTCGCACGCGGGCGGCTTCGTGCCCTACGCGGCCCTGCGGTTCTGCCAGGTCCAGACCGCGATGGATCCCACTGGGCCCACCGAAGACGAACTCCTCGCCCGGTTCCGCAGCTTCTACTGGGACACCGCGCTTTCCTCGGGCGAATACGTCTTCGGCGCGCTCACCCGGTTCGCCGACCCCGCAAAGATCCTCTACGGCAGCGACTTCCCTTACGCCCCACTGTCAGTCGCCACCCACTTCACCGAAATCCTCGACACCCAGAGCGGCCTGACCGCCGAGCAATCCCGCGCGATCGACTCCGAGAACGCCCGAGCGCTCTTCACCCGGCTGCGCTGACCGGCTGCCCTGCGGCCCTCCCGCCCCGAGCAGCGGCGGGAGGGCCGCGGCGCGTTCAGGCCAGCGCTCGTTCATCGGTGCCGTCGAGCCCTTCGGCATACCGGACGAGAGCGGCGGTCGTGCGTTCGATGTGGTCGCGAAGCGCCTGGGTCGCACCGGCTTCGTCGCGCGCGACGGTGAGTTCGGCGATCAGCTTGTGCTCGCCGACGGCGTCGCTTGCCCGGTGCCCCCGTAACCCTGCCGCGTATCGACAGGTGCAGACAACAAATTGCTGAGAACAGGGAGGATTCCGTGCGGTACAAGCACATTGCGGCGACCATGGTCGCCGCTGGTTTGCTCAGCCTTGTCGGCACCGGGAACGCCGAGGCCAGCCGGCGGTGCGGTCCCACGTCGGAGGCCGACGGCGTCGGGAACATGGGAACGTCGTGGACGCTGAAGTCCAAGCACGATGACGACGGGCCGGGCGGAAGCTTCGTCGTCGGCGAGGAGTTCGAGATCCACACCAATGTTCCCAACCAGCTGTGGTCGATCACGTTCGCCGACAACGGACAGGTCTTCTTCACCGGCGACGACCTCTCGACCGCCACCGGGATCAGGGAGCAGCACCCGACCGCCAACCACCCCGGCACCAACCAGCACATGACCGTGCACGCGGTCAACCACACCACCGGCGAGATCATCGACGCCGCCGTGGACGTCGCCCCAGTCCCCGCCTGCGGCGGCTGACCGCGGATCCCGCCACCACCGTCCCCTCAGCGGCAACCCGCTCCGGGGGCGGTGGTGGCCGGACGTGTCGAGGAGTGTCCCGTTGCCGCGCGACACCGTCGGGACGACTGGTCATCCCTCCGACGACGAATTCCGTCGCCTCACCGACAAGTCGATGACGAACCCGCACCGCAGCATCTTCGACGGCTGTGGCGGACACTACGCCTACGCGCAGAACGACCCCGTCAACAACAGCGACTCCACCGGAGCTTCGGTGCTGGGAGGCATCGGCAAGCTGATCGTCGCCACCGGAGCGGCTATCGTCGGGGGCACCGCGGTCGCCGCGGAGAGCCAAGCCATGCTTCTCGGGCAGTCGAAGCGGCCCCGTGCACGGGGCAACGCGCCCAAGGTCGTCCTGCGTTTGGATCAGCCCGCGGACCTGGCAGGACCTGATCAACGATTCGGCCATGTCTCTGGAGGCGGAGACCAAGAGCGTCAGAAGCGATCGATGCCGCTCACTCCAGCAGCGTGAAGCCCGACTCGTAACGTGTCTTTCCGAGCGCTGCCAGCACGATCTGGAGGAATCCCATCGCCTCGAGCTCTCGTGCGCGGCTGAGCGGGCCGACGTCAACCGCACGCATTCCCGCCGCTTCGATGAACTCCGCGACGGCGATCTTCGCCTCCGCGTAGTCGCCGGCGAACAACACGGTCGTGCGCGTCGTGCCGTTCGTGCCGCTGGTGAGCGTGTCTCCCAGATTGACGTTGAACGCCTTGACGACTGCCGTGCCCGCCGGCAGCAGCTTCACGAGTTCGGCCGCGGTGGAGGAATCGGCGGGCGACTTCAACCGGTCGTAGGTGGAGAAATCGATGGGGTTGCTGATGTCGATGACGATCTTTTCGCGGAACTGGTCCCGATAATGCTCGACGATGCCCGGGTACGCCCCGTAAGGAACGGCGAGCACGACCAGGTCCCCAGTGAGTTTGTCGCCCATGACGCCGTAGTCGAGACCAGGACGCGCCGCGGACATGCTCTCCGCACTGCGCTTGATGATCTGGATGCCGGCACCGGCCCGGGTCGCGACTTCAGCGATCGCTCCGCTCATTTTGCCGCTGCCGATGATGCTGATCGAGGTCATGCGACCGGAACCCCCTGGAATCGGTTGAGCGCTTGTTCGGCCACTTTTTGTGCGTCGTAGTCGAATACCGCGCTTCGCCGGAAGTCGCGCCCGACTCGGAGATCGGCGTCGCGCTTTTTGAGGTCCGCGAATTCGTACTGTGCGTCGAACATGGCGCCGGCCCGGCGAGAGCCGTTCTGCAGGATCGCCGTGCGTTGCATGCGGACTGAGGTGTAGCGCCGGAACGCCTCGGGAATGTCGGCGACATTGTCGGCTGCCGCGAGGAACGTGGCGAGCGCCATGCTGTCCTCGATCGCCTGGTTCACCCCCTGGCCCTGGTGCGGCAGCATCGTGTGCGCCGCGTCCCCGAGCAGGGTGATCGGTCCCCGGGACCAATTGGTGAGGGGGTCGTGATCGAAGAGGCCCCACCAGAAGGTGTGCTCGATGTGCCCGATGAACTCCTGGAGTCTCGGGTCCCAGTCCGCGCCCGCGAACTCGGCGGCTAGTTCGCCGACCTCTGCCGGGCCGGACCAGGCGCCGGCGAGCGGGCGGTCGCTCGGGATGCCGGCGACGAAGTTGAACAGCTTCCGCTGCTGCAGCGGATAGCACATGAAATGCCTCCGGTTGCCCATCCACACCTGGCTGATCATGCGCCAATCGGCAGGCAGGCGGGACGCGTCGACCACTCCGCGGTAGACGATGTACCCGGAATAGACCGGGTCGGGGAACTGACCGACGGCTCCGCGCACCACCGAATGGATGCCGTCCGCTCCGATCACGGCGTCGAACACGTCGTTCGCGCCGTTCTCGAACTCGACGCGGACGCCCGAGTCCAGGGTTTCCACCGAAACCAGCCGATGGCCGGGACGGATTGTCTCCGGATCGATCTCCTGCGCCAGGGCGTCGATCAGGTCCGGGCGGTACATCCCGATGTTCTGGTACTGCTTGGCCGAGTCTTCCCATGCCGCGTCGGTCACCAGACCGCCCATGGCGTTCTGATAGACACCGTGCCCGTCCGGGACCGCTCCGACCCGCCTGATCCGATCGAGCACGCCGAGTCTCTCGAGAACACGCGCGGCGTTCGGCGCGACCGTGACGCCCGCGCCCACTTCGCCCAGCTTGCTAGCCTGCTCGAACACGGTGGCCTGGACGCCGGCGATCTTCCGCAGCGCGATCGCGGCAGTCAGCCCACCCATCCCTCCGCCGATGATCGCGATTCGAGTGTCCTCACTTGCCACTGCTTCTCCTTGCCTGACTTCGCTTCTACTTGACTGATTTGCTGGCTTGCGCGACACACGCGGCTCTCACCGGAGCCCGCGGCGAGGCGGTTCCGGCGGCCGACGAGCACGACACGGAGGAGGAGCGCCAGGATCGGCGCCGATGATCGTCGCGGAGGCGATTCGCCGTGGTGAGACGGAGTCGCCTGCGGCACCAGAGGAGCACACCGTTGTCCCCAAAGTCCTTGCCAGCCCTCCGTTCGGAGGGATCGGGAAGCTGTTCCTCCTATGATGCGAGGCCATCCTCTGCGTGTAAATCATGGTAATCTGAGGATGTAATTCAGTTGAACTGAAGAAGCGGGAAGAAGGCAGCCATCTCCGACGTGAGCCTGCGGCAGCTCGAGCTGTTCGCGGCACTGCCGAACTTCTCCACGCTCAGCGCGGCCGCGGCCCACCTGCACATCTCGGAGTCCGCGCTGTCGCAGGCCGTCTCGAGCCTGGAGAGCGCTGTGGGCGAGCAGCTGTGCGTGCGCCGCAAGGCCAGAGGGCTCACGCTCACTCCCACCGGTCAGGATTTCGCCAGACGGGCTCGGCAGATCGTGGCCGACACGCACGAGCTCGTCCTGAGCGCCGGGCGCGAACAGGAACTGCGGGGTCCGGTGCGGCTCGGCTGTTACTCGAGCTTCGCCGCGAACGTGGTGCCGGAGCTTCTCGAGGGCTTCCCCCGAAGGCATCCCGGCGTGAGCATCGGGATCACCGCGGGCACCAACGAAGAGCTGCTCTCCGCTCTCGAGGCAGGACGTCTCGACGTGGCCCTTGTGTACGACGTGTCGCTGCCGACCGGATACCGCCGCCGCAAGATCTACCCGACAGAACTCGAAGTGCACCTGCCTCCCGGACATCCCCTCGCGGCAGCCGAAACAGTGGACCTGGCAGACCTCGCCGACGAGCCCTACATCCAGTACGACGCGACACCAGGCCTCCGCAATGTGACCGACGCGTTCACCGCGCGCGGCCTGGAGCCCACGATCGAAGCCAGGGTCTCCCAGATCGGACTCGTCGAAGCCCTGGTGGGCCGCGGACTCGGTTACGGGCTGCTCATGTCCCGGCCGCATGCGCTTCCCATGAGCATCGAGGGGCGTCCGGTCGTCATCCGACCCCTCGACCCCCCTGTCACCGTTTCCCACGTGGTGGGGGTCTGGCCGGCGGACATGAAACTCACTCCCCGCGCCTCCGCCCTCCTCGACTTCGCGGCGGAGCGGCTCGGGCCCGCCGACGCGATCACGGCTCGGACCGCACCCGAGGACACTGCCGCGTCCGTACCGGAGCGTTAGGAATTCCTCGACGCTCCACCTTCCGCCAGCCTGCGCAGGAAGGGCAGCACTCGTTCCAGGTGCGGCCGCGACGTTGCGGATCGCCCGCGCGACGACACCGCGGTGGTTGCCCGCCGGGACACTGAAGGGGCCTTCGCCGTCCTCGGTGGCTCCCTGATGAAGGTCCCCGCCGGTCAGCTCCGGGGCGATCTGCAGGTAGCCCTACCGGGTGCCGCATCGCAGCCCTCACGACGTCTGAAGCCCTTAACGAAATCGTGGTCCCGGGCCGGGAATTGCCTGGGTTCAAGGAACGCTTCGCGCAGTTCCAGCGCTTCCAACCGCGTGCGGACTGAGACCAGTGACGACCACTGCAGAATGAGCCTCCGCGGATCGCGCCAACCCAGCACCCCGCTGTGCCGCGCGACACCGGCCGGAGAAGCTACTCCTTCAACCCGCGAACCAATCATCGTTTTGTCCATATTGATCCGTTACATCCGGAACAGAGAGCAAGGACACTCTTGTCCAGACCGTCCCTGACGCGGTAAAAGCAGCAAGTCACATCGAAAAATCCGCAATCCGCAGCGGGCAGGTCCGGCAAGCCGCCGACCGGGGTGACATCCACTTCGCTAGGAGAGGCCTTGACCGCGCTCGTTTCCCCCGCCGCCACCGTTCCCGTCGTCCGAAGACCCCGCGCTGGGATCGTCGTGCTGGCAACGTTCGCCGCAGTTCCCGCCGTGCTGGCGTTGTGGACCGCCGTGCGGGCGCCGCGCGCGCATGTGCTGCTCGACTACTGGCATGTCCTGGCGAAAATCACCGACGACCAAGGGCATCTTCTGCTGGACCAGGTGTTCACCTACCACCTCGACCAGCCCTTCGTCATCCCCTCGCTGCTCTTCTACGCCGACGCCGCCTGGTTCGGCGGCGACAACCGCGTCCTCACCGTTCTCACGGTTGTACTGGTCGCCGGAATCGGCGTCTGCCTGTACTCGATGCTGCCCCGATCCCTGTCCCCGCAGCGGAAAGCCGCGCTGGCGGCCGGGATGTCGTGGCTGCTGTTCTCCTCGCACCTGGCCGAGATCTGGCTGCAAGGCACCAACGGCATCAGCTGGATCCCCGCAGTCTTCTTCACCGTCCTCGCCGCCTCCCAAGCCCACCGCGGCCGCCTGTGGACTGCCGCAACCGCGGCACTGCTGGCCAGCCTCAGCTTCGGCGCCGGACTCCCCGCGTTCTTCATCGTCGCCGCGATCTTCCTGCTCCGCCACGAAAACCGCGCCAAAACCATCGCCATGGCCGCCGCCGGAACGATCGTCCTCGCCGGGTGGCTGCTCACCAAACCCAGCGGCACCCAATCGCTGGCCACCACCGCGCTCGATCCCGACGGTCGTCTCTCCGCCGCCGCAGCTGCGCTCGGCAGCGTGTGGTCCGGAGACCAAGCCGTCATCGCCGTCCTCGCCGGAGCACTTATCACCGCGCTCCTTGCCGCCTGCGGGATCGCCGCGAAGAGCGACATCCGCGCTGCGGGATGGATCGGGATCGCGGGATATGCCGTCGCGCTCGCGGTGCTTGTCGCACTCGGCCGCACCAGCAACCTGGCTCCGGGCGGGAACATCGGGCTGATCAGCCGCTACGCCATCGTCAGCGCCCTCGCACTCACCGCGCTCCTCGTTCTCGCAGCATTCGTCCGTCCGCAGTGGCCGCTCACCGCCGTCGTCATCGGCATCTGCGCGATCTCCCTGACCACCCACGCCATCGGCGGAACCAAAGCCGACCTCACCCGCCGCGGCTACGCCCCGCTCGCCCTCGCCCCCATCGCCCTGCAAACCGAAGCCACCAACGTCCTCGACCAACTCCACATCCAACGCCAAGTCATCCCCGCCGCCAAAGCCCTCGGCACCTACCCCTTCAACCGGAGCTTCACCCTCGGCTGCCACGGACCCGAACTCGGCACCACCCTCAACCCCGCCACCGCCACCGACCTCCCCACCGCCCACGGAGCCGTCACCTCCACCGGCACCGCGCTCATCACTGGATGGACCGACCTGCACCCCGACTGCGTCCTCGTCACCGACTCCGCCAACGTCGTCACCGGCGGCGGCATCACCGGACTCCCCTCCCCCGCACCGGGAATCCCCGACGGCAACGCCTGGCAAGCCACTGCACGCGCCGGAGCCGGGCCGGTCACTGTCTACGCGGTACTCGGCGGTCGCTTCTACCGCCTCCACGACTCCGTCGCCGCACCCCAGTGACCGCGGAACGGGGGCTTTCGTCGGATTTCCCACCCAGCTCGGTAACGCTTCCGGGATCCCGGCGATAGCGGTGTGAACGGATACCGGGTGGAGGTTTGCGGTGGGATGGATTCGTGGTGCGGTGGCCGCTGGCGCGGTCACCGCGTTGCTCGCCTGTGTACTGGCCGGGACACCGGCCGCGGCATCGACTAGTTCACCGAGCCCTAGCGCACCCGCGCATCCGGGTTCTGACTACCTGGGCTCGACCATCGACAAAGACCCCGCCGCAAAGCCGAAAACCGCCCCGCGGACGGCGATGGCGGCGGGCGTCACGACGCCGGGCATGGACGTCTCCCACTACCAGGGCACTGTGGACTGGGGCGCGGCAGCGGGCAACGGCGCGAAGTTCGCGTACATGAAAGCCACCGAGAGCACGACCTACACCGACCCGCAGTTCGCGACCAACTACGCCGGGGCCGCGAACGCCGGGATCCTGCGCGGCGCCTACCACTTCGGCCTGCCCGACACCTCGACCGGCGCGGCGCAGGCGCAGTTCTTCCTCAGCCACGGCGGCGGCTGGGTCTCCGACGGCAAAACCCTCCCGCCCGTGCTCGACATCGAGTACAACCCCTACAGCACCGCGGACTGGACCGGCTGGTGCTACAACATGACCCCGGCCCAGATCACCGCCTGGATCACCGACTTCACCACCACCGTCCACGACCGCACGAACCGGTGGCCGGTCATCTACACCACCAACGGCTGGTGGAACCACTGCACCGGCAACAACCCCGGCTTCGCCCACGATCCACTGTGGATCGCCGCCACCATCACCATGCCCGCCAGCTGGACCGACTACACCTTCGCCCAGACCGCGACGTCGGGCACCTTCCCCGGCGACCAGGACGTCTTCAACGGCACCCTCGCCGACCTCCAGACCCTCGCCGCCGGCACCGAACCGGACAAGATCACCGAGCACTACAACGCGCTCGGCGGCTCGGCCTCCTACCTCGGCACCCCGACCGGCGGCAGGTACCCGGCCGGCGGCGGCTGGGCGCAGAACTACCAGTACGGCGTCATCGGCTACAACCCGCCCACCGGGGCCTACGCAGTGCACGGCGCGATCGCCCAGCACTACCAGGAACTCGGCGGCCCCAACGGCTTCCTCGGCCTGCCCACCACCGACGAAACCCTCACCCCCGACGCCAGCGGCAGCTACAACCACTTCACCAACTCGGGCTCGATCTACTGGACCTCCACCACCGGCGCTCGCTCACTCCACGGAGCCATCCGGGACAAATGGGCCGCGCTGGGCTGGGAACGCGGGCTGGGCTACCCCACCACCGACGAGACCGGCACGCCCGACGGAGCCGGCCGCTACAACCACTTCAACGGCGCCCAAGGCTCCTCGATCTACTGGACCCCCGCCACCGGCGCGCAGTCCATCCGAGGCGCCATCCGGCAGAAATGGGCCGACCTCGGCTGGGAACGCGGCCTCGGCTACCCCACCACCGACGAAACCAGCACCCCCGACGGAGCCGGCCGCTACAACCACTTCAACGGCGCCCAAGGCTCATCGATCTACTGGACCCCCGCCACCGGCGCGCAATCGATCCACGGAGCCATCCGGCAAAAGTGGGCCGACCTCGGCTGGGAAAAGGGCGGCCTCGGCTACCCGACCAGCGACGAATACGGCGTCACCGGCGGCCGCCGCAACAACTTCCAGCACGGAACCATCACCTGGTACAGCGCCAACGGAACCACCCAAGTCACCTACAGCTGACCAGAACCAGCGCGATCTTCCTCGCAGTCAGCGGCGAAACGGCTGGCCCGCAGGCGATCTGCGGGCCAGCCGTTCTTGGCTCAACGAGCCGGATTCGCGACGCAGAGCGCGGATCCGGCACATCGCAGCCGAATCAGCCGTTGCCATTTCCCGAATCCCCGCCGAACTTGGTCCAAACCTTGCTGGCCGCGCCGGCAACAGTTTCCCCGACTTCGGTGAAGACCTTCGTCAGCGGATCCGCCGAAGCATTCCAGGAATCCTTGTACGACTTGGCCGCGGACTTCAGGTCGTCCTTCCAGTCCGTCGTCGGAGCGTCGTCGTCGCGGCGAGGGTAATCGCCCGACAGGATCGCCCGGTACTGCTCCGACGCGGCCCATTTCTGCAGCTGCGTCGCTCGCACCACGGCAAACGGATGGGTCTCGGTTTCGACGTTTTTCAGCTTCAGCAAGCTGTCCCGGATGTCTTCGACCGACTCGTATTCCGCTCCCTGCTGGAGGAAGGACGGAATGTCGATGCGAGACGGATCCACGCCGCCCGCCAGCTGGATCTGCGCCCGCAGCGCCGCGGCCGGGTCCTGGCCGCAGAGCAGGCCCGCGCGGTCACAGGACAACTCCGCCTTGCGGTACCACTCGCTCAGCGCCGCGATGATCGCCCGGATGCCGAGCGCGCTCACCGGGGTCCAGGACATCGACAGCTGAAGGCTGATCAGGCGCACCATGATCGTGCGGTAGACCGCGTGCCCGGACAGCACGTGCCCCATCTCGTGCCCGATGGCGAACCGCAGCGATTCGTGGCTCATCTGGTCGACGAGCGCGGTGCTGATCCGGATGAACGGCTCGTCCATGCCCAGCGCGGACGCCTGCAGCCGCGGATCCTGGTAGACGAACAGGTTCGGCACGGCGGGGAGATCGAGCGTCTCCGCGCATTCGTGACGCAGCCGGTCGAGTTCCGGATACTGCCGCGGCCCGACGCGAATTGACGAGGCCAGCGCCATCAGCCGTTCGCCGCGTTCGTTGTAGAAGCCGGAGACCGCGCGGATCACCTGAGCGAATCCGGGCACCGCGCGCAGCGTAGCGAGCGCGCCGCGATCCACCGGATGCTCGTAGGCTCTCGGGCTGATTCCCGGAAAACGGACGGCGTCCCGGCGCGCGGGTTCGATTTCGTCAGTCATGACTCCCCCATAAAAGTTTCTGCCCGCAGCCTACTCAACGCCCGCCGACAGATCGTTCCGCGGCCCCGGAATGCGGCGCTTCCCGTTGCGGGCTGGCGGAAACCTTGTTGTCCAGACCACAGCAGACTGCTGTACGGGGCGGGGCGGATGGGCCGAACGGAGCATTCTTTCGCCGACGTCTTCGCGCGCGGGAAATTCGGGCACGCGATTTCGGCGGCCGAGGACCAAGGCCAGCCAGACCGGGCAAGTGGGCCGGTGTTGCCGGGTGGGAGCGGACCTGGTTCGGCTCCCCGCGGCCTCGGTCCCGCTGCGCTGATGGTCGCCGCCAACCCGGACAACCCGCACTCGGGCAAGCACGCCCGTCCGGCGCGATCGCCCGGATTGGATACGATTGGTCACGACTGCGGGGGAGGCAGCGTGGCGCAAGGACCTGAAGAGCCCATCCCGGGCGTGGACCTCGACCGCCCCAGCGTGGCGCGGGTTTACGACTGGTATCTCGGCGGCACGGCCAACTGGGCCATCGACCGCGAGTTCGGCAAAATGGTCCTCGCGGCGTTCCCGGCGGGCATGTACTGCGCCAGAGCCAACCGAGCCTTCCTGCACCGCGCGGTGCGGCACCTGGTCCGGCTTGGCGTGCGCCAGTTCGTCGACATCGGCTCCGGCGTCCCGACGATGGGCAACGTGCACCAGATCGCCGACGAGGTCGCGCCGGACTCCCGCGTCGTCTACATCGACCGCGAGCCCGTCGCGGTCGCGCACTCCCGGATCCTGCTGGAGCGCCACGGCGATCCCGAGCGCCACGCGGTGATCCAGGGCGACCTGCGCGAACCGGACGAGCTGTGGCAATCCGTCGCGGACACCGGCGTCGTCGACCTCGACGAACCGCTCGCCCTGCTGGTCACCGCGGTCCTGCACATCCAGCAGCCCGGCCCGGACGGCCGAGACCTCGGGCCCGAGGCCATCGCGCGGTACCGGGAGATGCTTTCCCCCGGTTCGTATCTGGTCCTGTCGCAGATCACCCACGAGGGCCTGCCCGACGACATCGCCCGCCAATTGCACGCGGTCATCGAGCTGTACGACACCAACGTCAGCAAGCACGTGCTGCGCTCGAACGCGGAAATCCACGCCCTGTTCGGCGACTTCGAGCTGCTCGACCCCGGCGTCACGTGGACCGCCGCCTGGCATCCGGAGGAGAGCGGGGCCAACACGCCGGTCATCGACTTCGCGGACCCCAGCGAGGCGGGGATGCTGGCCGGGGTCGCGCGCAAACCCTGAAACCGCTGTAGCGCAACGACAATCGGCTCACTGCCTGCGCAGGTCGGCCCGCAGCAGCATCGCGTTCCGGAAGACGCCGTCCGGAGGCGCGGTCGTCCCGCCGTCCGTGGTCACGTAGAGGGCTCGCCCCTCCTCTCCAGGAACCCAGGCGGCGCTGGACGGCCCGACCAGGCGTTCGTCGAACGGCTCGCCCGCGACGTGCCGGACCTCGCTGCCGTGCCGCGGGATCAGCGGCACCCGGTCCAGCGTGTTGGCGCGATGCCTGGTGACGTAAGCGAAACCGGCCTCCTCATCGAGCGCGAAGTCGTCGGCGTTGTCGATCGCGGCGACGAATTCCGCGTCCCCCGCCGGGTCGAGCGTGGCGGGGTCGACCGGCACTCGCATGAAGACTTTCTGCGCCGTCGAGGTGTAGTAGAGGTATCCGGTTCGCGCGCTGTACCGGATTCCGTTGACGCCTGGCTGGCGCGGCGGGGCGACCTCGGCGTCCGGGTCGTCGGCCATCGTGTCGTGCTCCAGCCAGATCCGGGCCTGGCCGCCGCGGGCCTCGGCGTCGAGGTCGACGCGCCAGATCAACCCGGCGAAGCAGTCCGCGACGGCCAGCACTCCGTCGCCGATCAGACAGCTGCCGTTGAGCGCGCGCACGCGGTCGTCGAAGGTGAAGACGATCTCCGGGGACACCGGTTCGCCGGGCGTCCAGCCGGTGAGGTCGAGCCGGGCCAGGTGGGATTCGTGGGTGGTGTAGCCCTCGGTCAGGCTGATCAGGAAGACGTCCGGCAGCACCTCGGCGATCCCGGTCACGGGGTGGTCGAAGCGGTGCACGAGAACGGGCCGTTGCGGTTCCGCCACGATCCACAGCTCCTGCTGCAGAAGGACGGTGACCAGCACGGACCCGTCGGCGCGGACGGCGAGATTCTCCGGGAAGTACTTCTCCGGGAAGGACGCGACCGGGGTCAGCGTGACGTCGGGGACGGGGGTCATCGGCATGAGGGCGCTCCCTGAGTTAAAAGAGGACGGACATCCGCTTTTCTTTCACGCTAGGCTGCGGACGCGAGGAGTGTCAAGGCGAGGGAGCGGACGTTGCCGAGGGTGAGCCAGCAGTACAAGGACAGCCAGCGCGGGGAAATCCTGGCGGCCGCGCGCCGCTGCTTCCTCCGCAACGGCTTCCACCGCACGTCGATGCAGGACGTCTTCGCCGAGGCGGGCAAGTCGGCGGGCGCGGTCTACCGGTACTTCCCGAAGAAGGAGGACATGATCGTCGCCGTCGCCGCGCAGAATCTCGACGACGTCAGCGGGGTCCTGCGCGCCGCCCTCGACCGAGGCGCCGGCGAGAACGGCGTCGGCGAGGTGATGGCGGAACTGCTGGAGGCCGTGACCGATCTGCACCGCGACCGGCAGCTGGCGGGCATGGCGGTGCTGGTCTGGTCGGAAGCGCAGCGCAATCCGGAACTGGCCGATCGGCTCACCGCGGCGTCGGCCGAGATGAGTGCCGAGGTGGCTGGTCTCGTGCGCAGCAGGCAGGAGGCCGGGAGCTGGACCGGTGCGTCGGCTGATGCTCTCGCGCAGGCGATTTTGGCGCTCCTGCCCGGGTTTCTCTTCAACCTGGCGCTGTCCGGACCGGACGGAGTGGCCGGATTCCCCGACGCGGTCCGCACGCTTTTGCCGCAGTGACCCCGGCCTAGCTCGCGGAGGACCGGCGGGGACCGTTTGCGTCCGCCCTCGAGACCGGGTGAGATGCTCTGATGCTCATCCCGTCCGAAGTCACCCCGGTCCCCTGGCGCAACGGAGCAGGCACCACGCGGGAGCTCGCCGCCGATCCCTCGGGAGAAACGCTGTGGCGGATCAGCGTCGCGGATCTTCTCGAAGACGCTCCGTTCTCGGCTTTCCCGGGCATCGACCGGCTTTTCACTGCCCTCGGACCGCTCCGGCTGACGATCAATGGGACAGCGACGGACCTCAAGCGCGGCGACCAGATCCGGTTCGCCGGCGAGGACACCGTGACGGTCTCCCTCGATCAGCCGACCCAGGCCCTGAACGTGATGACCCGGCGCGGGCGGTATCGCGCCGAGGTCGTCCTGCGCTCCCCGGAGGCAGACCGCGCGGACGGGGTGGCCGCGACGGTCGATCTCGGCGGGCAAATCGCCGAAGTTTTCCTCGCCGCACTGGCATGATGCAGCCCATGACCAGCACCGCCCGGCGCATGTTCGAGCTCCTGGAGCCGATCTGCCTCGTCACGTTCTTCGCCGACGAATGCAACGAGGAACTGGCCGCGCTCGGCCACCGCACCTACTGGGACGGCTATTTCGCCAGCCGCGCCGCACCGTTGGGACGGCCGCCGGCGGAGGTCGTGCACGCGGCTTTCTACAACTTCGCCGAGGGCGAGGCCGCGCGGCACATCCCGAGCGCGTGGGAGACGATCCCGGCCGAGGCGTCCGTCGCCGCACGCGAACGGGGCAGCGCGGCCTCGGTGCGCCGGATTCTCGGCGACGAACTGGCCAGCTCGCCGGGCTTGGTGCGGGCCGCCGACCTGACCGCCAAAGCCGCGACGAGCGCATCCACCGTGGGGCGCCCGATGTACGCCGGAATGCGGAGTCTTCCGGTGCCGAGCGACCCGGTCGCCCGGCTCTGGCACTCCGCGACCATGCTGCGCGAGCACCGCGGGGACGGGCACATCGCCGCGCTGGTCGGCGCGCGGATCGGCGGGACCGAGGCGCACATTTTGTCGGCGCTCGAGATGGACATCCATCCGCCGGAGTCGTTCGGGCGGGTGCATCACCTGCCGAAGAAGCGGCTGGCGGCGGTCATGGACGGGTTGCGCGAGCGGGGGCTTGTGGACGCTGACGGACATTTCACGGACGCCGGTCGCGAGCTCAAGCAAGGCATCGAAGACCTGACCGACGAGCTGGCTGCCGCACCGTACGAAGCCCTCACAGCCGCCGAACTCGACGAACTGATCGCCGTACTGGAGCCGATCACCGCCACGCTGGTGGCTGCTGGGTCGAAGTGACGTAACAGCACCCCGCCTCGCCGCGACTTCGGGGAATCCGAGTCACAACGAGGTGTCTCATGTCCCTGGCCAAAGCCTTCGCCACCACCACCCCGACGGCCGAACCGACGAGCGGCAACCTCGGCGACTCGGCGCCGGCGGGCACCAAGAACGTCAGCGACTTCGTCACCGTCCAGTCGCTGACCAACTTCGCCGCCATGACCGGCGCCGTGTCCGCCGCCTGGGGCGGCGCGCAAAGATTCTGGAATCCCTTGCACGGCCAGTGGTTCCCGTTCACGCTCTGCGCCCTGTTCGGCCTGGTCTCGCTGCTGGCCTCGCGGCCGGGCGAGAAAATGCTCGACGCCAGCGGCGCCGCGTTGCCCGGCCAGCCGTCGAGCCTGATCCGCTGGCTGCAGCCGTCGTTCATCGCGCTGGTCAACGTCTTCGTGCTCTACGGAGCCGTCGTCGGAGCGGCCTCGGCGATCAGGTGACCTCAGTCGTGCCGGGCGGCCAGGCGGACGGCGTCCATGGCCGCGACCTCCTTGGGCGTCCGGCGTTGCGCGCCCACCCCGAGGAATCCGCCTTCCTGGTTCACTTCGGCGACGACCGTGGCGATCTCCACCAGGAACTCGCGGAAGTCCGGCAGTTCCGCCGGCGCGGTGCCGGCGACGATCGCGGCGGCTGAGCGGATGGTCTTTTCCGCGTACGGCAAGTATTCCGAGTACTTGACGCCCGGCCGCAGCCCCGTGTCGAAGGCCGACGAGGCCGCCACCTCGCGGATGAATCGCCTCGGGTGCGCGACGCTGGCCTCGCGCAGCGTTTTCACCAGCGCGAACATCTCGTCCGAATCGACCCCGCCGACCGACAGCCCGACCAGGATTCCCGAGGCCATCATCGCCCGCTGCAGCGTCGCCCATTCCTCCGCGGTGAAGTCCTCCTCCCCCGCGCCGCCGCGAGCGCGTCCGTCGCGGACCACCTGCATGCCCACGCTGGCCACCAGGCCCGGGATGCTGCGCGCGACGTGCAGTTTCCGCGTCCGCGCCGGTTCCGGCAGGTCGTCCCAGGCGACCAGGTCGGGGTCGGGCAGTTCGCCGGAGGACTGTTCGGTCCGCCACCGGTCGTGTTCGCGCTGGGCCAGCAGGAGGACCTCGTCGTCGCCGAACGCGACGGTGAGGGCGGGGTCGAACGCGGGCACCATCACGCAGCCGACCAGCGCCAGATGCTCGCCCAGCTGCCGGGCCTGGGCGCGGGTGACCGCCTTGTGCTCCTCGGGGGCCTGGTCCCAGCGGGGCGGGACCCAGGCGTGGACGGTCCGCTGGGCATGGCCGGCGACGTCGTGCAGGGCCCGCGCGAGATCCTCGATCAGCTCGCCCCGGGTGTAGCGGCTGAGGTCCTCGATCAGCCGGTCCTGCGCCTCCAGCCGGGCCTTCATCCGGCGGCATTCGTGCAGCACCGCCTCGCCGTTGAGGAAGGTCTGCTCGGACCGCCGGTCGCCTGCCTGGCCGAGCACGCCCTGGCCGACCATGATCACGATCATGAAGATCAGCTGGACCAGCGTGGACAGGAAGGTCATGAACGCGAACGGGTACGGGTCCAGCGTCTGCACGCCCAGCCCGGCCAGTCCCATCCACACCACCTGCGTCCCGGCGGCCAGGTAGAACGCCCACATGCTGCCGAGGCGCTGCGTCAGCCAGGCCGCGATCCGGCCGTTGACGCTCACCGCCTGGTCGAGCGCCTGCGGCGGCCGCTGCACCCGGTGCTGCTGGATCCACGGATGCGGGCTCGACTCCAGCAGGCTCACGCCGCGGCTGAGCGCCCGGTCGTGCTGGTCGAGATGCCGCTGCAGGTCCGCGATCTGCTCGAAGACGGCCTCGGCGTTGTCGTAGGTCTGGATCGAACGCCGGTCCGCCGCGCCGCCCAGCACCCGCTGGCCGACCAGGATCACCAGGCACAGCACCAGCTGCACCACGTTGTCGAGGAACAGCAGGAACGCGAACGGGTACGGGTCGGCCGCCCGCAGCGGGCCCCAGGTCGCCAGCGCCATCCACCCGGCGACGAGGGCGAGCACGACGTACAGCGCGGGCATCGAGCCGATCGCCCGGGTCAGCGCGGCCGCGAACGCGCCGTTGAAGCCGATCTGCTCGTCCGCGGTCGTGGCCGGACGCCGCGGCAAACGCGGCAGCCGCGGCATTCGGCGGCGGTTCACCCGATCCGTCCGGATTCGGTGGTCGCACCGGTTTCCCAGCACGCTTTCGTTTGCTCCGTGGATCCGCGCCGCGTCACCGTCGAGCCCCTTCCGCATTCCGCCGGTCTCTGCGCACCAGTATCCCGGCGCGGCCCGGGAGGGGTCCACGGCGCCCGTGCTCGACTGTCCACTGAGGACCGTCGACGACGGCGGCGGCGCGAAATAGTACGGGCATTCGGAAAAGAAATCGTTTTCCCCGACCATTCCCGCGCGGCGGGAGAAAACGCGGTCTCCCGGCTTTCCCCGGCAGGCGGTACCGTTGCGGAAGCGCTGGCACGGCGGAAAGGCAGGTTCCGGCAGCCCGGCGATGGTGAGGCGTTTTCGCATTCGGCGCGCTGCCGGGGGACGGCCATTTCCGCCGGCCCGGAATTGCCTGCCCGGCAGGCAGCGCGGCGGTGTTCGGACGCCCCTGACCGGCGGGAATCGTGATGAAAGAGCTCGATTTCGACAGCGAAGACCTGGAAGTCACCGAGGAGTTCCTCAGCAGGGCCTACACCAGGATGCAGATCGGCGGCGACGTCGAGCAGACCCGGGCGCACGTCTCCCGCAATGTCGTGGGACCGGTGAGCGTGGACGATCTCGAGTTCGATTACGACATGAGCCACGACGCCGGGACGCTCGGCAAAATCTGCCTCGGAAACGTGCATTCCGGTTCCATCGTCCGGCAGTACTTCCCGGACGGGGAGGAAGGGTTCTTCGGGCCCGGCGACGTATTCGTCTACGCCCCGCACGACCGGCCTTACGCCGGGGTGATCCGCCGTTCCGGCTACAACCTCGTCATGTTCGACCCGCACCTGCTGACCCGGGTGGCCGCCGGGCTCCCCGGCCGCAGGCCCGATCCGGTGCGGCTCACCGGCGACCGGCCGGTTTCCCCGGCGGCGGCACTGCATTTGCGGCGCACCATCGCTTACCTGCGCGAGGGCCTCTGCGCCGACGCCGAACTGAGCCAGCAGCCGCTGCTCGTCTCGGCCGCGTCGCAACTGCTGGCCGCGAGCGTGCTGACCGCGTTCCCGAACACCGCGACGACCGAGCCGACCGGCGAGGACCGCCACGACGCGCACTCGGCCACCCTGCGCCGCGCGGTCGCCTACATCGACCAGCACGCCCGCGAAGACCTGTCCGTAGCCGACATCGCCGAGGCCGTGCACGTCAGCGTCCGCACGGTGCAGGTCGCCTTCCGGCGGCACCTGGACACCACCCCGATGGGCTATCTGCGCCGGGTCCGGCTCTCCCACGCCCACGCCGACCTGGTGGCCGCCGACCCCGCGGGCGCCGTCACGGTCACCGCTGTCGCCGCCCGATGGGGCTTCTTCCAGCTCGGCCGGTTCGCCGCCGCCTACCGCGCCGCCTACGGCTGTTCCCCGCACCAGACCCTCGTGCAGCGCGGTCCCTGAACGGGGAGGCTGCGTTTTCCGCATGCCCGGCGCGGGATGCTGCGTTCCCGGCATGGCCGCGCCGGGCCGATCCGGGCTTCACTTGACGGATGCGGCAAACCGCCGCGGACGCCGGCGTCGTACCGCCGCGCAGCCGGTCGACTCGTTTCGCCGCACGCGCCCGGTTCCCGCCTGCCCGGAGGGGAACCATGCCTGCCACCGAACGCGAAACGCTGGTCGCCGAGGCCGTGCTCAGTCTGACCGCCTGCGACCGGCCGGTCCCGGACCTGCTGCACGACCTCACGACCAGCGTGGCCGAGCTGCTCGGCCTGCGGGCCGCCGGGGTCGCGGTCCTCGACAAGGCCGGGAAAGCGGACTGCCTCACCACCTCTGACGAAACGTTCCTCCCCTTGGCTCGCAGCCAGTTCGAGCTCGGCGAAGGCCCGGCGGTGGACACCATCCGCACCGGTGCGGTACTGCCCCCGGTCACGCTGCGGCCCACCGGACCGCGGCGCTGGCCCCGTTTCACCGCCCGGGCGCTGCGAGCCGGGGTCATTCGCGCCGCCGCCGTGCCGCTCAGAGCGGGCGAGTACACGGTCGGCGCGGTGACGTTGTTCAGCGGGACGCCGTCGGTTCCGGCCGCCCACGACCTGCGGCTGGCGCAAGCCCTGGCCGACGCCGCCGGGACCGCACTGTCGCAGCGCCAGGCGTTGCGGACGAGGGACGAGATCATCGGCCAGCTGCAATCGGCACTGGACTCCCGGGTCGTGATCGAACAGGCCAAGGGGATTCTGTCCGCGCGTCTGGACGTCGATCTGGGAGAAGCGTTCGAGCGGCTCCGTTCGTACGCCCGCGGGCGGCGGCTGAAGCTGAACGAACTGGCCGGGCTGGTGGTGCGGGGAGAAATCCCGTCCGAGCTGAGGGCGATCGCCTGAAGCTTCCCGCGGGCGGAAGGTCCACAGAGGACGGTTCGGCCGAAGCAGTCCGGCGGGGGCTTTGCCCGGCCGCGGCGATCCGGCAAGCTGGACCCGTGTCCATGGAATCAGTGATCGGCGACGCCGCCAAGAAACAGTTCGAATTCTTCATCGACGAGCACCGCGAAGCGCTCCAGCGCTGCCTCGACGGGCTCACCGAGGAGCAGGCCCGCCGATCGCTCGTGCCGTCGCGGACCACGTTGCTCGGGCTGGTCAAACACGTGACCTTCGTGGAGAAGGTCTGGTTCGACGAAGCCGTCACCGGCCGTCCGCGCGCCGAGATCGGGATCCCGGAGACGCCGGACGAATCGTTCGCCCTCGGCGACGACGACACCATCGCGTCCGTCCAGCAGGCGCACCGCGAAGCGTGCGAGAACGCCCGCCAGGCCACCGCGTCGCTCGAACTGACCGACATCCTTCCCGGCAACCGGCGCGGCCCGCTGCCGCTGCGGTTCGTCTACCTGCACGTTCTGCGCGAGCTGGCGCAGCACTGCGGCCACGCGGACATCCTCCGCGAGCAGATTCTCGCCGACGACGGAGCTACTTCTTGACCGGATACGCCTTGGGCACGCCGTCCTTGTCGACGCCGGCCGCGGCGTACTTGCTGACCCAGTCCGGCACGTAGCCGACGTTGGTGGACAGGTCCTTGCCGGTCTTGGCGTCCAGGACGATCGGCTGCCGTCCGTTGGTGTAGCCGTACAGCGCGCCGTGCCAGGCGGCGGTCAGGCCGCCCGGCGGGACGCGGTTCGCGGCCTGGTCCGGCAGGCTCCAGAGCTTGGTCCCGGCCTTGGCGTCGTAGGCGGTCAGCACGCCGGAGTCGGTGCAGGCGAGCACCGACTGCTCGTCGTACAGGCAGTCGCCGTACGAGTCGGGGCCCAGGTTGCGGGTGCCTTCCACGGAGAACTTCTCCGCGCCGGTCGCCGCGTCGAGGAACTTCAGGAATGCGTGCCCGCTGCTGTACTCATTCGCTTTCAGGACCACCATCGCCGGGTCTCCCTGCATGATCTCGACCGCGCTCGATTTGGCGGCCGCGACCCACTTCTGCGCGCCGGTAGCGACGTCGAGGGCGGTCGCCTGGACCATCGAGGAGTTCTCGGCCACGTTGGAGTCGACGCCGACCACGACGTCGCCGTTCAGGCTCCCCGCGTCGAATTTCTTGCGCTCCCACAGCTGTTTCCCGGTCGCCGGGTCCAGTCCGACGGTGAGGTTGCCCTCCGACTGCGTGAAGCTGGCGACCACGGCCTTGTCGGTGGCCGCGACAACGTGTGTGACCGAACGATTGCCGCTGATCCCGTACTGGTCGTCGGCGATCTTGGTGTTCGTCTGCCAGGCCTTGACACCGGTCTCGGGGTTCACCGCGATGACGGCGAGCGCGAGGTAGCCCGGCGTCGTGCCCTGCTCGGGCATCCGCAGCGGGACGGCTCCGACGACCAGTTTGTCCGTGACGAGCGGCGGACGCGGGCCGCTTTGCTCGACGAACGGGCCGTTGTGCGCGTTCGGGTCCGCGGCCGGGCCTTCGATCTTGATGTTCCACTTCTCGCCGCCGGTGAGGACGTCGACCGCGCTCAGCGATTCGGGGGCGATGATGTAGCCGGTGCGGTCGCGCAGCGTCATGAACTTCGACGTCACGGAGCCGCCCAGGTTGGCCTGCAGCGCCGTGCGGGGCAGCGTGACGCCCTTGCTGGTGTCGAACGCCAGCGGCGGATCGGCGGTCACCGCTTCCGGCTGGGCGGACGAGGCTGGCGGCTGCTGTCCGGCCGGTCCGGCCTGGTCACTGGGCAGGTTGGTCGGGAGCGAACCGCCGCCGCACGCGGCCGTCGCGGCCAGCACCCCCAGGCAGGCCGCAATGCTCAACATTCGCCGCATCGGTGTCCCCGTTCTCCCGATCCACTGCTCCATTCGGAGTCGTCCGGGAACTTAGCCGACAGAACGGCCGCGTGTGCACGAGATCACACAAATGCGGCGAAAAAGGTGACCCGGACCCTCGCCGCTACCCGGACGGGTGACCAACGGGCGCCCATCCGCAGCCGGTCCGGCCGCGAATGCCTGGCATGACCTCCCGTCTGCGGATCCTTCCGGCGGCGCTCTGCGGCGTCCTCGCTCTGGTGTCGGCGCTGGCCGCCGGGCACCTGGCAGCGTCCTTCGGCAATGTCAACGCCTCGCCGTATCTCGCGGTCGGGAACGGGGCGATCGATCTGACTCCGCTGCCGGTGAAGGACTTCGCGGTGCGGACCTTCGGCACCTACGACAAAGCTGTCCTGCTCGGCGGCATGGCGGTGGTGTTGCTGCTCGTGTCCGCCGCGGCCGGGGTGCTGTCGCGGCGATCGCCGTGGCCGGGAGTTTCGATCATTGTCGCGTTTGGACTGATCGGCGGGGTCGCGGTGGCCGCGCGGCCGGATCTGACCGCGGTCGCGTTGCTGGCTCCGCTGGTCAGTTTGGTGGTGGGAGCGGGAGTTTTCCTTCTGCTGCACCGGATCGCTATCCGGCAGCAGACGACGGACGCTTCACGACGGTCGTTCTTGCTCGGCAGCGTGGGGACCGTCGTCGGGGCCGGAGTGCTCGGCGGTGCCGGGCAGGTGATCAGCGGGACCCGGGACGCCACCGCTTCTCGGGCGGCGGTCGGCCCGCTCGTGCCCGCGGTTTCGGCGCCGCCGATCCCCGCCGACGCGGACTTCGCCAAGCTCGGGACTCCGCCGTTCCTCACGCCGAACCGGAACTTCTATCGCGTCGACACCGCGTTGTCCGTTCCGCAGGTTCGGACCGAGGATTGGAGCCTGCGGATCCACGGGATGGTCGAGCGGGAAGTCCGGTACCGGTACCGCGATCTCCGCGACCGGCCGCTGGTCGAGCGGACCGTGACGATGACGTGCGTGTCCAATGAGGTCGGTGGCGATTACGTGTCCACTTCGAACTTCATCGGGGTCGATCTCGCCGATTTGCTCGCCGAAGCCGGAGTACGGCCGGGCGCGGAGCAGTTGTTCTGCTCCAGTGTGGACGGTTGGACGTCCGGCACCCCGGTCGCCGCCGCAGTGGATCGTTCGCGTGGCGCGATGCTGGCTCTCGGGATGAACCGCGAACCGTTGCCGCTGGAGCACGGCTTTCCCGCACGGCTGGTCACCCCTGGGCTTTACGGGTATGTCTCGGCGGTCAAGTGGGTCGTGGACATCGAGGTCACGACGTGGAAGGCCCGGCAGGCGTACTGGCTCCGCCGGGGCTGGGGCGAGCAGGCGCCGATCAAGACCGAATCGCGGATCGACACTCCCAAAGGCTTCGCGACCGTTCCGTCCGGCGCGGTGCGGATCGCTGGCATCGCTTGGGCACAGCACACCGGGATCGCCAAGGTGGAGATCAAAGTGGACGGTGGAGCCTGGCAGCCGACCACGTTGTCCGCCGAGGTGAATCCGAATACCTGGCGGATGTGGTGGACGCAGATCTCGGTGAAACCCGGCACGCACCAGGTTTTCGTGCGAGCGACCGACAACTCCGGCTACACCCAGACCGAAGCCCGCGCCGGCACCGTGCCCGACGGAGCCACCGGCTGGCATTCCACGACTTTTATCGCTTCCTGACCAATCCGGTCCCCACCTGGTTCCGAATCCCCGGTGAACAGTCCACTGTGAACGGAGAATTGCCGTGAAGTCCCTTCGCCTCGCCGGTATCGGTGCCGTCGCTGCTCTCGCCCTCACCGCGTGCGGCAGCAGCACCGACAACACCGCCTCGAGCAGCGCCCCTTCCGCGACGCCCTCGTCGGCGGCGCCGATGTCCAGCAGCAGTTCCGGCGTCACCACCAACGACCAGGTCTTCGGCCCCGCCTGTTCCCAGCTCCCGCAGGGCAGCGCGCCGGGTTCGCTCGACTCGATGGGCCCGCAGCCGGTCGCGTCCGCCGCCTCGACGAACCCGCTGCTCACGAAGCTGGTCGCGGCGGTCAAGGCCACCAACCTGGTCGACACGCTCAACAGCCAGCAGGCCATCACCGTCTTCGCCCCGGCCGACCCGGCGTTCAACGCCCTCGGCGACGCGAAGTTCAAGGAGCTGGCGGCCAACCCGACCCAGCTCGCCCCGATCCTGCAGTACCACGTCGTCGGAAAGCGTTACGACGCCAAGGGTCTCGAACAGGCCGGCACCTTGACCTCGTTGAACGCGGCGGGCGGGCCGCTGAAGATCGAGGGGTCCGGCGACAACCTGACGGTCAACGGCGCGAAGATCCTGTGCGGGAACATCCCGACCAAGAACGCGACTGTCTTCGTGATCGACAAGGTGCTCACCCCGGGCACCAACAAGAACTGAGCCACCGGGCCCGGCGCGCCTCCCCCGCGCCGGGCCTGGTTTCCGTTCCGCTGAGTCAGCTGAGTCAGCTGAGCGAAGAAGCCACGTGCAGATCGATGTTCTTCGTCTCCGGGGCCATGAACGCGCTCACGATCGCGCCCAAGGCGGCGATACCGGCGGCGATGTACATCGTGGCCGACAGCCCGAGGTTGGTCAGCGACCACGGGGTCGCGAAGGTGCCGACGGCCGCGCCGATCCGGCTGATCCCGGTGCACAGCCCCACCGCCGACGCGCGGACCTCGGTCGGGAACAGCTCGTTCGGGTAGATCCATTCCAAAATGGACGGTCCGCCGTTGAACACCGCGTACACCGCGAAAGCCAATGCGATCAACCACAGTGCGGCGCCCGGTTGCAGGCCGAGATAGAACAGCCCGGCCGCGGAAATCGCGAAGCCCCAGATCAGCACGGGGCGACGGCCGAGCCGGTCCACCAGCAGCAGCGCGGCGATGTTTCCGACGAAGAAGAAGAAATTGATCAGCCCGTACCCGAGGTGCGACAGATTTCCGCCGCCGAGGTTGAACAGTTCGAGAATCCGCGGCCCGAACGCGTAGATCGCGAACAGCGGGACGACCGTGCACGTCCAGAAAATCGAGATGAACACGACTCGTTTGAGGTACCCGCGGCGCCACAACGCGGACATCGGGGTTTTGGTCTCGGCTTCCGGAAGATCGTCCAGCGTCGCGTGCTCGCCGATCGTCGTGCGCAGCACCTCCAGGGCTTCGGCGTCGCGGCCCTTGCTGTGCAGCCAGCGCGGCGATTCCGGGATGCTGGTGCGGGCGATCACGATCAGCAGCGCGGGCACCGCCGAGGACAGCAGCATCCACTTCCAGCCCTGGTCCACGTTCAGCAGGAAGAACCCGACGAACGCGGCGACCGTCGCGCCGACGAACCACATCGCGTTCAGCCCGCCGACCAGCCGAGCCCGCCACGCCTTCGGCGCGAACTCGGTGACCAGCGCGGTGGCGATCGGATAGTCCGCGCCCACCGCGACGCCGATCAGCAGCCGCAGCACGAACAGCTGCGCCGCGTCGGCCACGAAGAACTGCAGGACCGAGCAGACGATGATCGCGATCAGGTCGATCGTGTACATCAGCTTCCGGCCGATCCGGTCGGTGAGCGGGCCGAACACCGCTCCCCCGATGAACACGCCGACCAGCGCGGACGCGCCGATCAGGCCGGACCACAACGAGTCCATCTGCCATTGCGGGCCGATCTGCACCAGCGCGATGCCGATGATGCTGAGGATGTAGCCGTCCAGGAACGGCCCGCCGGAGGAATACAGCGCCAGTTTGCGGTGGAACCCGTTGAGCTTGGCCGAATCCAGGGTCGCCCGGACAGCGGTGTCCGGTGCGCGGTCAGTCTTCATGTCGGTTGGTCTCCTCGCTGCCGACCGCCGCCACGGCGTCGATCTCGATGCGTTTCGTCCCCCGGAATCCGGCGACCTGGACCGTGGTCCGCGGCGGCAGGTCGATGCCGGCGAAACGGTCGAGGTAAGCCTGGTGGTAGGCGTCGAACTCGCCGAGATCGGCGAGAAACACCGTCAGTTTGAGCAGCGTGCGCAGGCTCCCTCCCGCGGCCCGCAAAGTGTCCTCGAGATTGTCGAGAGCCACCCGCACCTGCTCGTCGATTTCCTCCGGGACGCTGCCGTCCCGCCGTGCCGGCACCTGTCCGCATGCCCAGATCACGCCGCCGAACACAGCGGCGCCGGCGTAGGGACGAGGTCCGTGCGGATGCGCTACCAGCTCACGCGACGCGGTCATCGGCCCTCCCGGTGGTCCGGAATCAGGAACCCGCGCGCGATCGAATACACGTGGGTCCACAGTGGAGTTTTCACGGACACGCCATGGGTGACCGATTCGCGATACCGCTGCTTTCGTTCCGCCGCAGTGGAAACGACTTCACCGGCGGGAACGTCGGACAGCGGGCGGATCACCAATCCCGCGACCGGCGGACGCGGTTCGGCTTCAGCGGGAAGCCTGAGCAGATGCCCGTCCGGAGTAACAATAGTGCGTTGCGATCCGTCCGAAAGGGACAGAACCCGGCCGGATCGTTCTGCGATGTCCAGCGCGGCCCAATCCAACGCCGGGGCTCCCGCCATGCCGGGCACGACCAACGTGCCCACCACGGCCGCGGTTTCGCACGCAGGCACGAAGGCCTGCAGCGGACCGCGAGAAGCCGGGTCGTGCGCGACGGCGTAACCGTCGCAATGTTCCAGCCGCAGACCGACTCGCCCAGCCGGAACCCGCGCCGTCTCCGTGACCAACGCGTCGAGCCCGGCGCTCTCGTGGACCTCAGCGGACGCGATGACCTCGGCCAGATACTCCGCCTCGCCGCTGCTCAGCCCCGAGGCCCGCAACGCACGCAGCGAAACCTCGTGGATCTCCCGCACGGACACCCGGATAAGGACGGTTTCGGCGGTCGAAACGCGCTCGGCCCTCGCCGCGGTCATTGCCCGGCTCCGGGGAAAACCGTGTCGAACAGCCGGAGCCAGTTGCCGCCCAGCACCTGCGCCACCACGGTTTCGTCCAGGCCCACCTCCAGCAGTCCCTCGGTGAGCACCGGGAAATCAGCGGGTCCGCCGAACCAGTTCGGCCACACCGGCCACTGCGGTTCCACCGGCACCGCGGACGCGGGCCGCCACCGGCCGTTGCGCAGCCAAGCGACGTAGTCCTGCGACCAGTTGCGCGTGCAGTCGCTGCCGAGCGCGACGTGGTCCGGGCCGATCCTCTCCACCAGTGCGGCGACCATCTCGCAGAACTGCCGCCGGGTCGTCTTCTCGCCGCCGATCACGTTGGGGTACAAGCAACAGCCGAGCACGCCGCCGCGCGCGGCGAGGGCGTCGATGACGTCGTCCGGCTTGTTGCGCGGCGAATCGGCGAACGACAGCGGGTTCGCGTGCGTGATCGCGACCGGTCCGGCCGAGGCGTCGATGGCGTCGCGGCTGGTGCGGTTCCCGACGTGCGAGAGGTCGACGAGCATGCCGACGCGGTTCATCTCCGAGATGATGAACCGGCCGTAGGAGGTGAGCCCGGAATCGTGCTCGTCGTAACAGGCTCCGCCGACGAGGTTCTGGATGTTGTAGGTCAGCTGCACGATGCGGACGCCGAGCCGGTGGAACACCTCGACCATCCGGTAGTCGTCGCCGAACGGCGAGGTGTTCTGGAAGCCGAGCAGCACGGCGAGCCTGCCGTCGCGCTTCGCCTGCCGGATGTCGTCGGCGTTCTCCGCCAGGACAACCAAGTCGGCGTTGTCCCGGGCGAGTTCGTACCAATCCGCGACCGCGCGCAGCGTTTCCTGCGGGCCTTCCCACACCGCACAAGTCGCGTTGACGCCGGTGACGCCGCCCGCTTTCAGCTCCTCGAGAACCTTGCGGTCCCAGTTGTTGATCTGCAGTCCGTCGACGACAGTCAGGTCGCCGTGCTCCAGGGGGTCCACTCAGGACTCCTTTCCGGGCTTGCGGGTGAACAGCCAGTCATCGTCCACTCCGGACTCCACGTCGCTCGCCCGGGGCGCGCCCGAGAACAGCGTGACGCGCAACCAGTCGGTCGACTGCGGGCTGTAGTTCTCCATGCCGTAGAGGGCCAGCTGGAATCGCTGCAGGTGCAGCGGAAGGAAATCGTCGGCGAGCAGGTTCGCGCGGACCTCGCCGTAACGGAGCCCGGCGACTGCCTGCACGCGCGCGACAATGCCGCGGTGCCAGGGGAATTCCAGCAGGAATTCCGCCACCGAACGGTCGGCGTCGGCCGCTGCCAGATCGTGCCGGAGGGCGTGCACGGCGCGGGCGATGTCGATCGGGTGTTCCATCGATTCGCCCGGGTCCTGACCGCGCTTGCCGCGCCGCGGTTCTTCGTTGTCCTCCGCGGAGAACCAGAACCTGGCTTGTTCGTTCGGGTCGGTGAAGTCGAATTCGCGGGTCCAGCCGTACCGGTCGGCCAGCAGGTCGCGCAGCTGCCCGCAGGTCTGGGTGATCTCGACTCGCCGACGCTGGTCGCAGGTCAGCAGGTGCTCGATCTCCGCGTCGAGCGAGTCGTCCAGTTCGACCAGGACGGTGTGCAGCACTGCCTGTGCTTCGGCGCCGAACTCCGCGGCTCGGTCGTCGAGGTCCCGCCAGCGGAAGCCGCCCGCCGGGAATTCGCTGAGCAGAGAAGCGATTCCGTCGATCCGTTCGGCCATTTCCGGTCCGGCCAGGTACGGCGCGGTCGTCAGGGTGTCGCGCTCGCGGAAGTACCGCCGGGCGCGGTCGAGCAGCTCGCTCGCCCGCCGTACGGAACCGGGATCGGCTTCCGCGTCGAGCGCATGGGCCAGCGGCAATTCCCGCGCCGAGCACCAGGCGTCGAGGATGCTCGGATGGTTCACCACGAACGGAACCATGCCGAGTCCGGTCGCGTTGCCCAGGCCGAGGTAGCGCCGCCAGTCGCCGGAAAGCCTTGCCGCGGCGGTATTTCGTCGTGCAGCACAGTGCTCGACGAGGTCGTAGCTGAACTCGCGCAGCAGCCACGCGGCCAGCATCTGCGCCCGGTACGGCACCCGCAGCGGCGGGACCTCGGCGAGCCGGTCGAAGTCGGCGAGACCGAACTTTCCGTTGCTGTAGAAGGCTGTGCTACGCAGGATGTAGCACGCGTCGCCCATCGTGGCGCAGTCTGGCTGTTCACCGGCAGCTAGTTGAGCCACCACGTAGTCGAAGAATCGCTCGCTGCGGTTGGCGCGGGTCCACACCAGTGTCGCGGCGTCAGCACGGCCAGCTTCCTGCCGTGGTACTTCACGACGCAGCTCCGCCAGTCGGGAATCCGGAACTGGACCTTCCACCAGGGCAGCCGTGACATCCCACCGCTTCGCGATGACCCGGTCAGTGCGCTCGTTTTCTTGCAGCACAGTGGAAAACACCGCGAAGTGCAGCAGCGTGCCGTCGGCGTCGATCCGGTAGACCGCTTCGCCGTGACCGTTGTCGTCGAACTCCCAGCGGACGGTGGAGACCGCCCAGCGCTCCCGAGCCGCCTGGCGGAGGAATGACCGCGCGAAGCTGTGCCGGGTGTAGCGGGCGGCGCCCAGTTCCTTCGGGGCGAGCGCCGTGTCCGCGGGCCGGGTCACGATCGGTCCCGGGGCGCGGACGTCCGCAGGTACGCGGTTTTGGTCCAGGTGAAGAACTCCGCGGCGGATTCGCCGTTCTGCTCGCGGGGCGCGGGGAACGACGAGTCCTTCAGCCCGCCGAACGGAGCGTGCACCTCGGACCCGGTGTTCGGCGCGTTGACCTTCACGATGCCCGCGTCCAAGTCGCGCAGGCACTGCCGCACCGCGCGCTCGTCGTCGGTGAACACCGCCGCGGTGAGCCCGAAGCGGGTGCCGTTCGCCAGCCGGATCGCCTCGTCCAGGTCGGCGGCGCGCAGCACCGTGGCGACCGGGCCGAACACCTCCTCCTGGCTGATCGTCAGTTCGGGCGTCCCGGCCAGCAGCGTCGGCGCGACGAACGCCCCGCCCTCCGGGCAGTCCGCGCGGGCCAGCACTGTCGCGCCCTCGTCCACTGCCTGCTGGATCGCGCCCTCGACCTCTTCCGCCGCCCACGCGGACACCAACGGTCCAATCTCGACTCCCGGCGTCGTCCCCGACCCGACGACGAGACCCTTGACCCGGGCGGACAACTCGGCGACGAGCCGGTCGTAGGCATCCCCGACCGCGATGATCCGGCGGGCGGCCGTGCACTTCTGCCCGGTCCCGCTCATCGACGCGGTGACCAGCGCCGCTGCCGCCTCCGCCGGGTTGGCGTCGGGCAGGACGATCGCCGCGCTGTGCCCGCCGAGTTCAAGCTGCACCTTCGCCCCGCGCGGCACGACCGCGGCCTGGATCGCCCGGCCGACCGGCACCGACCCGGTGAAGGTGACGCCGGACAGCTCCGGCCGTTCCACCAGCTCCGCGCCGAGCGAACCGGGCGCGAGCAGCAGGTTGAGCACGCCGTCCGGCACCCCGGCCTCGACGAGGATCTCGGCGAACGCCACCGCCAGCGCGACCGTGTCGCTGGCCGGCTTCCACACCACCGCGTTGCCCCACAGCAGCGCGGGCGCCAGCTTCCACGCCGGAATCTGCACCGGGAAGTTCCACGGCGTGATCACCCCGACGACACCGAGCGGACGACGCACGGTCCGCACGACCTCGTCCGGGTTGCCGGACGGGTAGAGCACGCCGTCAGCACTGCGTGCCCGGCCCGCGTGATAGTGCAGCGTCTCCACCGAAGCGGCCACCTCGCCCCGCGACTCGGCCAGCGTCTTGCCCTGTTCGCGGGTCATCAGCGCGGCCACCGATTCGGCGCGCTGGGCGAGCAGTTCCGCAGCCCGGCGCAGCACGAGACCGCGAGCGATGGTGCCCTGGCGATCCCACGCCGGCTGTGCCGCCACCGCCGCGCGCACCGCCTCGTCGAGCAGCTCCGGACCGGCCGTCCGGTACTCGGCCACGATCTGCGCGGGATCCGCCGGGTCGACACTCTGCGCGACCGGTCCGTCGCCGGGAACCCACCGTCCCGCTACGAAGTGCTGCAACGACAATGCGTGATCCACGGGTGCTCCTCGACGTTCGCGACGGTGCTTGTCGTCCATGACGCTAAGTCGCGCGGAACACAGAGTGAAGTATCTATTGCCTACGCACTGATAAGGAACCATTATCACCGGCGTGGAACTCCGCCAGCTTCGCTACTTCGTCGCGGTCGCCGAGGAACGCAGCTTCCGCCGCGCGGCCGAACGGCTGCACCTCGCCCAGCCCGCGCTCAGCCAGCAGATCGCGAAGCTGGAGAAGGAGCTGTCCGTGCGGCTGCTCCTGCGCACGACCCGCAGCGTCGAGCTGACCGAACCGGGCCGGGTGCTGCTCACCGAAGGCCGTCGCGTGCTCGCTGGCAGCCAGCACGCCCTCACCGCAGTCGCGCACGCCGCGCGCGGCGAACTCGGGCTGTTGCGGATCGGGTTCGTCAGCTCGGCCGCCCTCGAAATCGTGCCCGCCACAGTGCTGGAAATGCGGCGGCAATGGCCGAATGTCCGTTTCGAACTCACCGAATCGACCACCGACGCGCAAATCGCCGCACTCGGCGACGGCCAGCTCGACGTCGGTATCGCCCGCGAGGTCGGCGAAGCCGCCGGACTGACCGTGCACCCGCTGGGCCGCGAACGGCTGATCGTGGCCGTGTCCGAGACGCATCCGTTGGCGGACAACGAAACCGTCGAGATGGCGGAGCTTGCCGACGAGCCCTTCCTCGCCTTCCCGCGCACGCGCGTCTCGCGGCTGCACGACCACATCGAAACGCTGTGCCTGCGCGCCGGATTCCGGATGCGCGTGGTCCAGGAAGCCGTCCAGTTCCCGACCATGCTCGGCCTCGTCGCGGCCGACACCGGCATCGCGATCGTGCCGAACGCCTTGCGCGCCTTGCAATTGCCCGGATTGCGCTATCTCGCGCTGACCGATGCCGGCGCGTTTTCGACTGTTTCGGCGATCTCGCGCACCGATCACGAAAACAACCCGGTGGTCGACCGTTTCCTCAGCGTCGCGCGTGCCGGATGATGTCCCGGTGGACTTCGAAGCGCACCGCGGCGAACTGACCGCCTACTGCTACCGGATGGTCGGCTCGTTCCACGAGGCCGAGGATCTGATGCAGGAAACCCTGCTGCGCGCGTGGAAGGCGCGCGACCGGTACGACGCGGCGCGCGCTTCGGTCCGGACGTGGCTGTACCGGATCGCGACCAACGTCTGCCTGACCGCTCTTGAAGGTCGGACCCGGCGTCCGCTACCATCCGGCCTCGGCACCGCGAGCGACGACCCGGGCGCACCGCTGCAACCGGCGACGGACATCCCGTGGCTGCAACCGTTCCCCGACGCCCGCTGCGACGCCGACACCCGTGCCGGACTGCGGCTGGCGTGGGTCGCCGCGACGCAGGTTCTCCCCGCGAAGCAGCGAGCGGTCGTCGTGCTGCGGTCGGTGCTCGAGTTCAGCGCGGCCGAGGTCGCGACGCAGCTGGAGACCACCGTTCCGGCCGTCAACAGCGCGCTGCAACGAGCCCGCGCCGCGCTCGCCGACGCAGGCACGATGGACGAGATCGCCGAACCGGACGACGCGGAGACCCAGGCCGTGATCGACCGTTACGCGCGAGCCTTCGAGGCCGCCGACGTCGAGGCGCTCGTCAAGCTGCTCACCGACGACGCGATCCTGGAGATGCCGCCGGTCCCGCTCTGGTTCCAGGGCAGCGACGACTACGGCCGGTTCATGCACCGCGTGTTCGGGATGCGCGGGGTCGGCTGGAGCGTCCGCGCGCTCACCGCCAACGGGCAGCCCGCGCTCGCCGCCTACACGCCCGACGGGCAGGTGCACACGCTGCAGGTCTTCACCGTCGTCGGCGGGCGGATTTCGCACAACGTCGTCTTCGCCGATCCGCACGTTTTCGAGGCGTTCGACCTGCCACCGAAGATTTTTTAGCCAGGAGCGATGAGTTCGGGCGGGGCCGCCGGTAAGTACTGGCGACACCGATTGAAGGGATCTCCGCCATGAGCGTCATCGTCATCGCCTTCACCACCCTCGACGGCATCTCGTCCGACCCGGACGGCTCCTCCGGCACCCCCGGCGGCGGCTGGGCGTTCCGGCACGGCCCGGAGTCCGTCGCGGGCGACAAATTCCGCCTCGGGAGCACATTGGACGACGGGGTCCTGCTGCTCGGCCGCAAGACCTGGGAGCTGTTCTCGAACCTCTGGCCGCACCGCGACGACCCGTTCTCGCAGCGGATGAACGCCGCGGCCAAGCTGGTCGCCAGCAGCACTCTGACCGACACCAGCGCGTGGCAGAATTCCGCTGTCCTCGACGGCGACCTGCTCGATGCAGTGAAGCGGGAAGAGCGCGACATCATCGTCATCGGCAGCTTGACCATCGCGCACACGCTGATGGCCGCGGACCTGGTCGACGAGTACCGGCTGCTGACCTTCCCGACCATCCTGGGCACCGGGACCCGCCTTTTCCCGGGCGGCACCGGACTCGCCCACCTGGAATGCGTGTCGGCCGAACGCATTGGCGCGGCGACGCTTTCGCGGTATGTGCGCGAAAATTCAGTGGAGGGCTCCGGGCGGTAAGCCGTAACGTCGCTGGCCATGTTGCTGCTCGTTTCGGGCGCGTCCAGCGTCGGCAAAACCACCGCTCGCCTGCACGCGCGGCCTCTGCTCGACGACACGTACGAGACCGCCGAACTGAGCACGCTCGGCCCGATCCCGGCCGTGCAGACCGTCGCGTGGCGGCAGGAGCGGGTGGAAGTCGCGGTGCGGCGGGCGATCGCGCTCGAAGCCGAGGGCAAACATCTGCTGCTGGCCGGCGATCCGGTACCGCTCGGCGAAGCGCTCGCCGCGCCGAGTGCCGACCGGATCGACATCGCCGCCTGCCTGCTCGACCTCAGCGACGAGGCCCACCTGGCTCGGCTCGCCCGCCGCGGCGAGCCGAGCCACGCGAATCAAGCCTTCGCGGCGTGGCTTCGCGCGCACGCGCACGATCCCGGGCATGTTCCGGAAGCCGTCACGAACGACTCCTGGCCGGACATGCGCTGGGACCGCTGGGTCGGCCGTTCGCCGGGTCCGGAGTGGGCGATGACGGTGCTCGACACGTCCACGCTCGGCCCGGAAGAGGTCGGCCAGGCAGTCGCGAGTTGGTGCCGCCAGGCAGTAGCCCGGACTGCCCCGGTCTTCCCGGCCGGGTGGTTCAAGGAGGTCCGTGAGGGGCACCCTGACGGACTCTGAGTCCCTCAGAGGGTGTTGTGGAACCTGGTGTTCGGTTCGGTGTGTCGGTTGTGGCAGCGGTGTGTCGGTGGTGATCATCGGGTCGGGTGTGCGTCTGTGTGTGCAAGCCGTCGTATGACTCGTCGTCGACCAGGACCCATCCGAGCCTGGGCGGGCGTCCGCCGGTGCATTCGCGTCGGCTGCTCACTGACACGATCAGTTATGTGCTGGCCAGCGGGTGCGCGTGGCGGCTCGCGCCGCGCAGGACCGGCCCGGGGCCTGCCGGATCCTGACCGGGATCCGGCGGGTCTTTCCCCGGCTCGGCTTGGTGTGGGTCGACGGCGGCTACGTCAACTCCAAAGACGCCACCCTCCTCGGCTAGGCCCGCGAGAACGAGAACATCGAGATCGTGGCGGTGCCCCGCAACGCCGATGTGACAGGGTTCCAGGTGCTGGCCCGCCAGTGGGTGGTGGAACGAACCTTCGGCTGGCTCACGAGGTGCAGACGCTTGACCCGCGACTACGAACGCACAACCGCCCACGCCGAAGCCATGATCCAGTTCGCGATGATCCGGCTCATGGCCGCCCGCCTCGCCGACGAACACATCGAACCCCACGGCCCCATCGAAACCGAAGCAGCACGCCGCCTAACAGAAGACCACGACGACTGACCGCCCAGGTTCCACAAAACCCTCTCAGGGTTCCCCTCGCGAACACGGCTCAGTCCGCGTATCCGTGCTCGTGCGCGTAACGCACCGCCTGCGCCCGGGTCCCGCATCCGGTCTTGGCGAAAATCCGGTTCACGTGCGTCTTCACCGTCGCCTCGCTGACCTGCAGTTCCCGCGCGATCTCCCGGTTTCCCCGCCCCGCCGCGACCAGCTTCAGCACGTCCACCTCGCGCGCCGTCAGCCCGTCCTCCGGCGGCGCGGCCGGACGGCGGGCCGCGGCCAGCAGCGTTCGCTGCACCGACAGGTCCATCACGGTCTGCCCAGCCGCCGCGGCATGAATGGCCCGGCCGATCTCGTCGCCGTTCGCAGCTTTGGTCACGTAGCCGACCGCGCCCGCGTCCAACGCCCGCACGATCGACGCGCTGTCGGCATAGGTGGTGAGCACGACGACCCTGGTGCCCGGCAGGTCCGCGACAATCCGCCGAGTCGCTGCCGCCCCGTCGCAGCGCGGCAGGTCGAGGTCCATCAGCACCACGTCGGGCTGCAGCCGCACGGTTTCCTCGATCGCGGCGAGACCGTCGCCCGCCTGTCCGACGACCTCGATGTCCGGCAGCAGCCCGACCAGCAGCACCAGGCCCTCCCGCACCGCGGGCTGGTCCTCGGCCACGAGCACGCGCACGATCGTCATGCCGGGATCCTCACTGACAGCCGCCAGCCCGCGCCATCCGGGCCCGCGCTCACCTCGCCGCCGACCAGTTCCGCGCGCTCGCGCAAGCCGGTCAGGCCGTACCCGGCACCGGACAAGCCCGAGCTTGACCCGGTCCGGTTGACGACCGTCATCGTCACCTCGTCGTCCAGATAGGACAGTTCGACCGACACCGGCGCGCCCGCCGCGTGTTTGCGGGCATTGGAAAGTCCTTCTTGGACAGTGCGGTACAGCAGCAGGGTGACGTCCGCGGGCAATTCACGCGGCTCGCCGGTCACCTGGATCGACGCGTTGTCCGGCAGCGAGCCGAACAACTCCGGCAACGCCATCGGATCGCCGCGCAACGCGTGCACCGCCCGCCGCGTCTCGATCAATCCGTCCTGCGCCAACTGTCCAGCCTTCTGCACGCAAGCGGCGAGTTTTTCGTCCGGCGACGGCAACTCGGCCACCAACCGCGCGGCCGCCTGCAAATGCAGTGACAGCGCCGAGAGCGAATGCGCCTGGATGTCGTGGACCTCCCGGGCCAGCCGGGCGCGTTCCTCCAGCGTCGCGCCCCTGGCCACGGCCTCCTGGGTGAGCCGGGTCTGATCAAGCAGGTCACGGGCCTGCCGCGCCTGCACTCGGTACTGCCGCCGGTTCAGCCCGAGCAGCACCACGACCGCCACCGCGAGCGCGTTCCCCGCCACGAGCCCGCCCGGCTGTCCAGCGAGATACCCGCCGGCGGTGGCTGCGACCCCCACGACCGCAGCCACCGTGATGATCTCCGCCGGGCGGATCGCCGCCAGCGAGGACAACACGAGCAAGGACAGACAGATCAACGACGGCCCGGTGAGGCTTTGGTCCGCCACCGTCACGACCGCGCCGAACAGCGCGGCCAGCGAAAGCAGCACGCCAGCCACGCGCGGCCAGCGAAGGTCCAGCAGCCCGAACGCGAGGCCACTCGCCGAGGACGCGGCCAACGGCACCCACTCCCATTCAGCCGCGGGCCGAGCGGTGACGAGGATCGCGACGAAGGCGACCGGCGTGAGCAGCCGCATCACCACCAGCGGCAGCCGACTCATCGCATCCCCTCCCCCGGGCTTCTTCGCTGCTCAGGGTAGTCAGACCCGCACCGGCTGCGTGTCGCGGACGGCGTCCAGCCGCCGGGCGCGCCACAGCACCCCGCCGGCCCGCACGGCGACCATGGCCAGCGCCATCAGCACGAAGAACAGGCCGACGCCGTCCTCGTCAAGGTGCGTGCTGACCAGGAACTCGCCGACCTTCGCGGCGAACGAGTGCACGTTCTCCACCGCCCCCACGAACACCAGCCGCCCCACCAGCACGGCGAGCCAGATCAGCAGGTACGGCCAGCCCGCCCAGGTCTGCACGCGCCCGGTGACCGGACTGCGCTCCACCCGGGTGGTGGCGATCAGCCCCGCGCCGGCGACCGCCCCGACGACGGCCCCGACCAGGCCGGCCACCACGTTCGGGCCGGTCAGCGAGATGCCGCCGGTGAAGTACAGGACTCCGATGACGGTGCACGAAACGAACGGCATGATGCCCATGACCAGGTTGTGCCGATGGCGGCCCACCTGGGTGAAAAGAACGAGGGCGAGCAGGATCCCGCCCATGATGAGAGCGTCGGTCATCGCGGCCTTCTTCTCGAATCAGGCGGGCCGGAACACCCGCCTTGCCGACGCTAGGGCGCGGGGCCCGCCGGATCGTCCAACCATCGACCGATTCCGGGTGGACGTGACGTACACCCGGAATGCCGGGAAAGGCGCGCCGCCGCCGGTACACTGTGGAGCGTCAGCGGCCGAAGACGGCTGGGCGCAATCAAAAAAAGCCGTGGAGCCGGACGAACGATGATTCCCGCATTGCTGGTCCTCTCGGCCGCGGTCCTGATGCGCGCGCTCGCGGCCAAACAGCTCGACCGGTGGAACATCGCCGCACCCGTGCTGATGGTGGTGTGCGGAGTCGCGACCGCGCTGTTCGCGAATCCGGGAAAACTGCTCGAGCTCTTCGACACCGAAATCGCGCAGCACGTCGCCGAGCTCATTCTCGCCATGCTGCTTTTCGTCGACGCCACTGAGGTTCGCGGCGGACGACTATGGGGCCACGCGCCCGGCCTTGTCGCGCGGGTGCTGTTCCTCGCGCTGCCGCTGAGTCTCGGGCTGGCCATGCTGGTCGGCTGGGCGTTCTTCCCGGAACTGCCGTGGCCGTTGCTGCTGATCGTCGCGTGCATCGTCATCCCGAGCGATTTCGCCGCCGCCGAACGCGTGGTGCGGGACAAGACTCTGACGCCGCAAGTGCGCAGCGTGCTGAACGTCGAAAGCGGTTACAACGACGGATTGGTCTCGCCGCTGTTCCTCTTCGCGCTCATTCTCGCGCGCAGTGACAATACGGCGAATACCGCCGGAAAAGCGCTAGCGACCGCATTGCCGTTCGCGCTGAAGGCCATCGCGGCCGGCGCGATCATCGGCGCGGTGATCGGTTTCCTGCTGTTCCTCGCCGTCCGCTCCGGCTGGACTTCCGGGCAGGGGCGGCGCATCGCCATCCTGACGACGCCCCTGCTGACCTATGCGGCCACCGTCGCCATCGACGGCAACGGATTCGTCGCCTGCTTCGTCAGCGGGATCGCCTTCCGCTACGTCTACCGCGCCTTCGCCGCGCGCCACCTCCGCACCTCGGACAGCGCCGCCCGCGAGCACTTCGCCCGGCCGTCGGAGGATCTGCAGCTGCTCGAAGAGGTCACCGGGATCCTGACGATGGCGATGTGGTTCGTCGTCGGCGGGGCCGCGGTGGTCATGGTGTCCTTCGGCGTGCCGTGGGAGCCGGTCGTGTTCTGCCTCCTCGCGCTGACCGTCCTGCGGATCCTCCCGGTGATGCTGTCGCTGACCCGCACCCGGATGCCGCTGCGGGACCGGTTCCTCGTCGGCGCGCTCGGCCCGCGCGGCACGACGTCGATCGTGTTCGGGCTGCTCGCGATCAACGGCCTGACCGGCGAGGAAGGCGACCTCGTGCTGACGCTGACGGTGGTCTGCGTCCTCGGCAGCGTCGTGCTGCACGGGCTCGGGTCGACGCCGCTCATCGCCCGGTTGATGGCACCGCGGGCACACCGACAGTCCGAATAGTATGCACTCACAGTAGCCACCGCTCGCTGCCGTAATTCCCAGCTATTACCCAGGTTTCGCGGGAAAATCTCCCCCGCGCGGGTGGTCTCCGGGCTCTTCCCGTAGCGTTCTGTGACCGTCAGCAGAGGTAAGGGGCAAGCGCGACGCATCACGTCGCAGTTCCGCGCAGAGGACCCCGCCCATGTCTGCACCCACGCTCGCCGAACCACGAGCCGGACGGCATCGTTCCGGCAGCGTGCGCGTCGTCGCCGTGATCCCCGCGCACGACGAAGAACCGCAGATCGCGCACACTGTCGCCGCGCTGCGCAAACAGGACCGGACCGTCGACGAGGTTTTCGTCGTCGCCGACAACTGCACCGACGACACCGCCGGAGCCGCTTCGGCAGCCGGAGCCCGAGTCCGGCTGTCCGAGCACAACACGCACAAGAAAGCCGGTGCGCTCAACCAACTGCTCGCCTGGCTCCTGCCGCGCCTGGACGATGACGACGTCATCCTCGTCCAGGACGCGGATTCCACTTTGGACCCGCAGTTCGTGAGCACCGCCCTGCTTCATCTCGACCACGGCTACGGCGGCGTCGGCGGCGTGTTCCGCGGCGGGCCGGGCGGCGGGTTCGTCGGACACCTGCAGCGCAACGAATACGCCCGCTACGCCCGCGACGTCCACCGGCTGCACGGAAAATGCTTGGTACTGACCGGAACCGCGGCGATGTTCCGCGTCAGCACCCTCCGAGAGGTCGCCGACGCACGGCTCGCCGGACGGCTGCCCGCGGGCGATGCCAACGGCGGGATCTACGACACCACCGTGCTCACCGAGGACAACGAACTCACCTTCGCCCTGCTGCACCTCGGGCACCGGGTGATCTCTCCCAGCGCCTGCACGCTGGAAACCGAGGTGATGACCAGCTGGAGTGCACTGTGGACGCAGCGCTTGCGCTGGAAGCGCGGCGCGGTGGAGAACTGCGTCCAATATGGACTCACGCGCGTCACGTGGCGGTATTGGGCCAGGCAACTGCTGACCATCGCCGGAGTGCTGGTGACCGGGATTTACCTGACAACGCTCGCGATCGCCCTCGCACGCGGCGGCCTGCAGCTCAATCCGTGGTGGCTCGGCATCTCGGCGGTCTTCGTGGTGGAACGAGCGGTGACCGTCCGGTACCGCGGCTGGCGCAGCATGCTGCTCGCCGCGTCGATGTACGAACTGGTGCTCGACTACTTCCTGCAGGCCTGCCATCTCAAGGCGTACGCGGACGCGCTCCTGCGCACCCGCAAGAACTGGTGAACACCGAGACGGAAGAGAGAAAGCCATGTACCAGAAAATCGGCGCGGCCTCCGCGGCCGGAATGACCGGCGGCCTCGCGTTCACCGGAGTGAACGCGTTGTGGCTGCTGCTGGCCGGATTCGCTTTGCTGGCAGCGGGGACCGCGCTGCTGCGGATCTTGCCGAGGGTGCGCAAGCACAGCCTGTGACCTCGCTGTCCTGAGCGCCGCTACCACGACCGCGCCTTCACTCCGCTGGCAGAGGCTGACGGCTGCTCAGGGGCGTCGCGGCGAAAACGGGCGGAAAATCCTCCTGGCCCGGAGCCCCGGACCAGGAGGATCAACCTCATCCCGCGTCCGTCACCGTCCCCGTGACGTCGACGTCCGGCCCGGATTCCTTCGGCTCGCCCGTCACATGCAGCAGAACGTGCTTAGCCGGATCGGCCCCGGCATGCCGCAGGGTCGGGATCGTCAGGTCGCCGCTCGTCTTCCCCGCCGGAATCTGCAGCACCACCGTCAATCCGGTCTCCGACAACGGCTGCTTCTTCTCCGGATCGATGCCGTGTTCGATCAGCCACTTCGGGTCGACATCCGACGTCATCAGTTCCGGCCCGGTCTTCGGCGCCTTCACCTCCCCGAGCACGCTGATCTCCGAATCGGCCGCTGTGGACAGTCCGATCGGCCACGTCAGCGCGCCGCCCTCAGCGGTCGACACGTCCGGCTGGCCGACGCTCGCTTTCGGGGCCGGGTCGTCGTTTTCGACGTTCAGCGAACCCTCCGCCGACCCGACAACCGTCCCGTGAGTCGCCTTCACCCCGGCCAGCAGCCGGTACGGCCAGCTCCACCGGGTGTTCCCTACGATCGTCGCGGGCAGGTCGAGCGTGTGCTGTCCCGGCGCGAGCGTGACCGCCTGGTACGTCCACTTCATCGACATCGGCGAGAGCGAATCGGCCCGGAAGACCCGCACCGAACCGCCGCCGTCGCCGGTCACCGTGACCGGGATCTGGTAGGTCTTCGAGCCGGAATCGCCTTCCTTGACCGTCATCGAGCCGAGGTCGACGCGCGTCAGCGGGGCCGGGTCCGGGTCCGGCAGGCCGGGCCGCCAGGCGTACGCGTCCAGCAGCCACGCCTCGCCGCCCGCCTGCCGCGGCGTCAACTCCAGGCCGGCCACCTCCAGATACGGCGGCAGCGGGACCCGGACTTCCTGGCCCCAGAACGATTTCGTCCGTTCGGTCCCGGCCAGCCCGGCCATCGTCACCGCGCCCAGTTTCGTGCGCTTGCCGCGCACGTCGGTGACCGCGACGTCGAACGACTCGGCCGGAGCGTTCTCCGGCGCGATGATCCGCATCGCCAACGCCCGCGCGCCGATAGACGAAACCGGTTGGGGCAACTGGATCTTCGCCGGAGCCCCGGCCGTCGCCGAGCGCACGTGCACGGCGGTCCGCGTCGGATCAGGCGCTTCTTCCAGCCCGACGAAATGCGGCGACTTGGAAGCGCCGGAATTCGTGAGGCACCGCTGATCCGGGCCGACCTGCTGGCAGACGTCCCCGCCGCCGGTGACCTTCGTCGACGAATCCGGGACCAGCAACGGAGTCCGCGCGCCGCCGAGAGCGTGCGTCAGCACATGCGCCGGATCGGCGGACGGCGCACGCACGCCGGAGCCGTCCAGCAGCGGCTCGACCCGCAGATCGTGCTTCTGGAACAGCTGCGCCGCCGCGGCGACATAGGTCGCGCCGACCGCCCGTTGCTGCGCGTCCGTCAACCGCGCGGGCACGCCGGGCGAGCAATTCGGATCCGGTTCCGGAGAATGGAAATCGTCCTGCGCCGGGGCCACCGCGACGCCCGGAGTCCATTCTGCGTTGAAGTAATTGTGGTTCGCGCCCGAGACATACAGCGCACTGTGCAAGGCCGTGTCCCGGCTGACGCCGCGCGCCGCGTCGATGTATTGCTGCCCTTGAAGATCCGACACGTCGCCGTCGCACGAGGGCAGGAAGGTGACCGAGGGGACGTCCGGCGTCGGGTTGAGCCCGAACACGGTCGGCGCGATGAGCACGTCGCCGCGGATCTTCCACCGGACCGGCCCGGCGAAGCCAGTGTCGCCCGGCGGCGGATACAAACTGTCCATCGCGGCGCGGTTGACGCCCTCGCCGCCTCGGGAATGCCCGACCAGCAACACATTCGACAGATCCGCCGCCGGAGAATCCTTCACGATCGCCGGAGCGGTCGAACGAGCGCTGCCGGACCAATCCGCCCAGTGCGCCAGGTGCAGCCGGACCAGCGACGACCGCGCCTGCGCACCGCCGTCCTCCGCCGCGTGGTCGAGCGCGTTGATCGCGTTGGCCGAAATGGACACCGTCACGAATCCCTGCGACGCCAGCAATTCCTGGGTCTGCAGGTAGCCGCGGTAGCTCGGGATCGGCAGCATCCCGGCCTTGCACGGCCAGGCCGTCGAGTAGTCGTCCGGATCCGTCGGGTTGTAGCAGGGCTGGTGCCTGCCGTGCAGGAATACCACCAGCGGCCGGTTCCCCGGCGCGTGTTTCGGCGCGACGACCAGGCCCTGCATCTCGATCGGCCCGTCCAGTCCGGGCAGCCGCACCGGGTCAAGCGAGTACTCGCCCTTGACCGTCGAGAACTGCCCGGGTTTACCGGGATCCACCGCATTAGCGGGCAACACGGGCAGCGGTGCCGCGGCCGGTTGATTCGCAGTCGCCTTGGGCACTTCGGTCAGCGAACGTCCGCCGACGCGCGCCTCGAGCCCGCGCACCTCACGGATCCCGCCCGCGGGCAGCGAGAACGTCCGCAGATCCGCGCCCGGCTGGGCGCGGCCGAGCAGCTTGCCGCCGGACCAGAACTCCACCGCGCCGTCGCCGAACAGCGGCTTTGGCGCGGTCCAGACCAGCTGGCCGTTCGCGACGCGCCACTCGGGCGACGACGCGGCTGGACCGGCTGCCGGACGCGCCGCCGCGGGCTGTGCCAAGGTGACCGCCAGTACGGCGGCTGCCGCGATGGGGACAAATTTGCGCAGAAGGACCTTCACTGGGTGCTCCCTCCCCGATGATCTTTCCTTTCTACCGGGAAAGACGACCGCCGTGCCAGGCCGAGGTTCAGGCCCGGCTCTCCGGGAGCGACCCGGTGCGCAGCCCGGCGACGACGATCTCGCCGAACGCGTCGCCGATCTGCCGGGGCGTCATCGCGCCGCGCGGGTCGAGCCAGGTGTGCGCCCACGCCGCCACGCCGATCACCGCGAACGCGAGCACCCGCGCGGTCGCGACGGGTTTGAACGCGCCGCTCTCGATCCCTTGCTCGACCACTCGCGTGACGAGCGCTTCGAACTCGTCGCGCTTGCGCTCGATCGAGGCGAACGTCGTACTGGAGAGAAACCTGCGCTCCTGCTGGAAAATCGAGATCTCGGACCGGTAGACGCCGATCGGCTCGACCAGCACCTCGGTCATCACCCGGCGGAGCACCCGCTCCGGCGCGCCGCCCTCGGCGAGCACCTCGCGGATCCGGCGCAGCTGGAAATCCATGAACTGGTCGTGGATTTCGTGCAGCACGTCTTCTTTGGTCTCGAAATGGTAGTAGAAAGCGCCTTTGGTGAGCTTCGCGCTGTCGACGATTTTCTGCACCGAGGTGGCGTGGAAGCCGTCCTGTTCGAACAGCGTGAGCGCGGCGCCGACCAGTGCCCGCCGCGTGGCGTCCGGATCGCGCGGAGCCCGGGCCCGGCCGCCGCGTTTCCCCGTGGACGGCGGGACAGCGGCCATCGAAGTGCTCCTCACTGGCCGGTCTGGCCGCGGATCCGGGCCCAGAAGGTAACAAACAATCACGCCCGGACGGCGGGGAACGAGCAAGTCGGGGCGCATCGCGCCAGGGCAGAAGTGCCGCCGTCGCGCACCCGCACCAACCGGCTGACACGAACGGAGCAACGCGCTCCGGCTTACGATGGACCGGAGCGGCGGAAAGGCGGTGCACCGATGGCGACACTCTCGCGGTTCTCCGTGCTGCACACCGCTGACCTGGAGCAGTTCCGGGCCGCCGCCTCGCGGTACCTGACCCCGCACCGGCTCTCGCCCGCCGGGCGCCACGCGGGCCTGCAGACCGACGTGGCGATGGCCGAACTGGGCCCGATCACGCTCGTCTACTGCCGCAATACCGGCGCTGAGCTGCGGGTGGAGCTGACCGAGCAGGTCGACTACTACGACGTCAACCTGGCGCTCGGCGGAACCAACCTGCTGCATGCCGACCGCGACGAGGTGTACGTCGACGCCGGGACCGCGGGCATCCTCTCCCCCAGCATGGTCGCCCGCATGGCGCTGTCCGACGGCTACCGTCAGCTGCACGTCCGCGTCGAACGGCACGCGCTGGAACGGCACCTCGAAGAGCTGCTCGACCGCCCGATCGCCGCGCCGATCCGGTTCCTTCCCGGGATGGACCTCGCCCGGCCCGCCGCCGCGTCGTGGGCGCAAGCCGTCCAATTGCTCCTGTGGGACCTCGACCAGCCTGCCGGGCTCGCCGAGGCCGGCGTCGACAGCCCGTGGCCGCGGTTCCTGATGACCGGGCTCCTGCTCGCCCAGCCGCACAACTACCGCCGCGAACTGGAGAACCGGCAGGCAAGCCCGCGCCGTTCGACGCCGGTCAAGCGCGCGCTCGAGCTGATCGAGCGGGATCCGTCGGCCGAGTTGTCGATCGAACGGCTGGCGTTCGAGGCCGGAACCACGCCGCGGTCGTTGCAACGGCATTTCAAGGAATACGTCGGCTGCAGTCCGCGCGAATACGTGCGAAGCATTCGCCTCGCCCGCGCGCACGAAGACCTGCGATCGGCGCGGCCCGGTACAACAGTCACCGACATCGCCCTCAAATGGGGATTCGGTCACGTGCCGCGATTCGCCGGGGCTTATCAAGCGCGCTACGGCGTGCCTCCCTCAGAGACCCTGCACAGTTCGTGTCGCGCGGCGGATCGGCCTGTCGCGAAACGGATCGGCGACGCGGGCGAACGTTCTTAATCTCCTCCCACGGGTTCCTTCCCGATGGGAGACAACAGATGCGCCACGACTTCGACGTCGCAATCGTGGGCTACGGACCGACCGGACTGGTCCTCGCCTCGGCACTCGGCAAGCAAGGCCACCGCGTCGCGGTGTTCGAACGCTGGCCCGGCCTGTACGGGCTGCCCCGGCTGACCCACATCGACGGCGAGACCGCGCGGATCGTCCAGGCGACCGGCGACCTGGACCACGCCCTGCGCGACGCCCTTCCGCTGCCGCACTACCGCTACCTGAGCGCGGACGGCGAGCAGCTCATCGAACTCGACTGGCGGGGCACGTCGTGCGGGCACCCGGCGCATCTGTCGATCTACCAGCCGGACATCGAGGACGCGATCGACCGGCACGTGCGGGCGACCGGGAACGTCGAGGTCAACCAGGGCTGGGCGGTCGTGAATCTCCGTGCGGAGGCCGACGGGGTGCAGCTGACCGCCCGCCCGTGGTCGAAGGACCGCACCGGCCAGTGGTCGCACTCCGGCGAAGAGCGCACTGTCACGGCGAAGTACCTCGTGGGCGCGGACGGCGCCGGCAGCTTCGTCCGTGCCACCTTGGGCATCGAGCGCAGCGACACCGGCGTACACGACCAGTGGCTGAACATCGACACCGAGCGGCTGCGGCCGTTGCCTGAGCGGTTCAGCCGGGTGACCCAGTTCTGCGATCCGGCGCGCGGTCACATGCACATGCCGATCGGCCGGAGCAGGCAGCGGTTCGAGCTGGCGGTGCTGCCCGGCGAGGACGTCGCGGCGTACGAGGATCCGGAGTTCGCCTGGCGCTGGCTCGGCGAAAAACACGGTCTCGGCCGCTCGGACGTCCGGATTCTGCGTCAGGTCGTGTACACCTTCCAGGGGCGGATCGCGCAATCCTGGCGGCGCGGGCGGGTTCTGCTCGCCGGGGACGCCGCGCACACCACGCCGCCGTACCTCGGGCAGGGCGCGTGCTCGGGCATGCGCGACGGGATCACGCTGGGCTGGAAACTCGACCTCGTCCTGCGCGGCCTCGCCGGGGACCAGCTGCTCGACACCTACGAGGCGGAACGCAAACCGCACGCCACCGCGATCACTGATATCTCCACCGCGCTGGGCAAGGTCGCCAACACCCACGATCTGGCCGAAGCAGCTGCCCGCGACGACGCGTTTCGCAGCGGGAATGTTCCGCCTCCGCCGCCGTTTCCGACCATCACCGCCGGGGTGGTCCACCCGCACAGCCCGTTGGCTGGAACGCTTGCGCCGCAAGGGGTGGTGCGCGGCTTGTCCGGTGAGGGCCGGTTCGACGATGTCATCGGCGGCGGGTTCACCCTGGTCTCTCAGACCGATCCCGTCGGTGTGCTCGACGCGGAACAGCAGGGCTTCCTCTCCCGGTTCGGCGTGACGATCGCGACCGTCGCACCAGGCGCCGTCGAGGACGTCGACGGGACTTACCAGCGGTGGTTCTCCTCGACCGGAACGGAAGCGTTCCTCAGCCGCCCGGATTTCCATCTCTTCTGGGCCGGAGCGCTCGCCGAGCTGCCTTCGGTCGTCGATCAGCTCCGGCAGCAGCTCAGCGCGGCGGTGCCCGCATGAGCTTGACCGAAGCGCTCTGGCGCGCCATGCCGCCGACCCGGCTGCTGGACGGCGGCATGGACTACGCCGACGTTCTCGCCCTGCGAACCCGCACCGCCGCCGGGCAACCATGGGATGTCGCGGCCGAACAACTCGCTGACGCCCGGCTCGCCCGGGATCCCGCGAATCTGGTCACCGCGTTGGCGGAATTGCGTTACGCCGCGGCTGATCTGCTCTTCGCGCAAATGGCGTTCAACTTCGACGAGCCGCGTAAAATCGCGCTCTACCAACGGTTCACGTCCCTCGTCGCGCGCGCCGCCGAACTCGCGACGCCGCGCTGGGAACGGGTGGAATTGCCGTTCGAGAACGGAACGCTGTACGGCTGGCTGGTCCACCCCTCCGGCCCGATCACCGGAACCGTCGTGGTGTTCGGCGGTCAAAGCGGCTGGGGCGCGACGTATCTTCCGATCGCCGACGCGCTCTCGCAACGCGGCATGGCCGCCTTGCTCGCCGAAGGCCCAGGCCAAGGCGAGACGCGAATGCGCGGTGGAATCCTGCTAGACGTCGATGTCCGGGCCGCGTACTCGACCTTCGTCAAGCACGCTCCGGGCGACCGTATCGGCTTGTGGGGCAACAGCATGGGCGGCCTCTACGCCGCCACCACCGCGGCGTCCGACGACCGGGTGACCGCGGTCTGCGTCAACGGCGCACCTGCGGCTCCCCGTCTGCTGGGCTTCCGGACGTTCGACGAACAAGCCAGCGCCATGCTCGGCACCCAGGACCACCAGGCCGTCCAAAACAACTTCGACCGGCTCGCGTTCAAGCCGGAGGACCGGATCCGCGGCGATCTGCTCGTCCTGCACGGCGGCGAGGATCCCATTGTGCGCCTGGAGGAACAGAAACCGTTCCTGGCCGCCGCGGAGGGTCGCGCGGACCTGAAGCAATGGGACGACGGCGAGCACACGATCTACAACCACGCCGCCGAACGCACCGCCTACGTCGCCGATTGGTTCGCCGACCGCTTCCGCGAACAGAAAGACTGACCACTGTGGACTTCACCGAAACCACCGCCGAACAAGCCGTCCTGGACAGCTTCGCGGCCACTGCGGACCCGCGGCTCAAGGAAATTCTGTCGGCCGTGACCCGACACCTGCACGCACTTGTGCGGGAACTGCGCCCGACGATGGCCGAGTGGGAGCAGGCGATCGGATTCCTCACCGACGTCGGCCAGACCTGCGACGCCACCCGGCAGGAATTCGTGCTGCTGTCCGACGTGCTCGGGGTGTCGATGCTGGTCGAAACCCTCAACGACAGCGACGGCGGCACCGAGGCGACCGTACTCGGCCCGTTCCACCTGACCGAATCGCCGCAACGCGAACTGGGCGACTCGATCGACCTGCTCGGCACCGGAACCCCGTGCGTGATCACCGGAACCGTCCGCTCCGTTGACGGCACCCCGCTTCCCTGTGCGAACGTCGACATCTGGCAGTGCACCGAGGACGGCTTCTACGACGTCCAGCAGCCCGATGTGCAACCGCCGGGCAATGGACGCGGCCGGTTCCGCGCGGACGAGAACGGGAAATTCTGGTTCCGCACCGTCGTCCCCAGCCATTACCCGATCCCCACCGACGGCCCGGTCGGCCGCCTGCTGAACGCGACCGGACGGCACCCGTACCGCCCGGCTCACGTCCACGTGATCGCCGAAGCCGCCGGGCACGAGTCGCTGACCACCCACATGTTCGTCGCGGACAGCCCCCATCTCGACAGCGACGCGGTGTTCGCCGTGAAGCGAAGTCTGGTCACCACCTTCAGTGACCACGGCGACCACCGCGAAGCCCACTTCGACATCCGCCTCACCCCGGACGGAGACCGTCCATGATGGACTCTTTCACCTACGAAGCCCTTCCCATGCGCGTCGTGTTCGGCTCCGGCGCGCTGTCCCGAATCGCCGAGGAAACCGATCGCCTAGGCCTGCGCCGGGTCCTGGTTCTGTCCACTCCGGAGCAACGCGACCTGGCCGACCGGGTCGCCGCCGTCCTCGGCGACCGCGCCGCCGGAGTCTTCGACCAGGCCCGCCCGCACGTCCCGGTGCCGACCGTCGCCGCCGCCTCGCGCGCAGCCGCCGAATCGCGGGCGGACGGCTGCGTCGCGGCAGGCGGCGGATCGACGATCGGACTGGGCAAAGCCCTTGCCCTGCGCCAGGACTTGCCGGTCGTCGCACTCCCGACGACGTACGCTGGCTCCGAAATGACGCCGATCTGGGGGCTCACCGAGAACCACCGGAAACAAACCGGCCGGGACCGGAAAGTCTTGCCCCGTTCGGTGGTCTACGACCCGAACCTGACCGCCAGCCTGCCCGCGACCGTAGCCGCGACCAGCGGTCTGAACGCCATCGCGCACGCCGTCGAAGCCCTGTACGCGCCCGACGTCTCGCCGGTGATCGCCGCCATGGCGGAACAGGGCGTACGAGACCTGGCCTCGAATTTCACCGGCCCCGCCGCCCTGCGCGGAGCCTGGCTCTGCGGTGCCTGCCTAGGCGCGACAACCATGGGCCTGCACCACAAACTCTGCCACGTACTAGGCGGAATGCTCGACCTGCCGCACGCCGAAACCCACGCGATCCTGCTCCCGCACGTCGCCGCCTTCAACCTGCCCGCCGCTCCCGACGCGACTGCCGCCCTGTCCCGCGCGCTGAACACCGACGACCCGGCCGCGGCCCTGGGCAAACTCACCGCCGACACCGGCGCTCCGACTAATCTCGCCGCACTAGGCGTCACGCAAGCAGACCTGGCTTCGGTCGTCAACGAGGTACTGGCCAACCCCTACGCCAACCCTCGCCCAGTGCACCGTCCAGACCTGGAAGCCTTGCTGCACCGAGCTTTCAGGCCCGCATAGCCGTCTCAGCCCATTCCTCGAAGGTGGTCAGCGGAATCCCGAGCTCGCGCGCGAACTCCGGCCGGGCAGGCTGTCCGATCTCGTTCAACATCGTGTGCGAGAACCCCATCGGCGGCATGCCAGCGGCAAGCGCCTCGTCGACAGTCATGTCGGGCACCGCCAGCGGCATCCCCAGCACGCGAGACAGCACCGGCGCGATCTCGGTCATCGTCCGGTAGTCGCTGGCCAATTCCAGTTCGACCCGGTCAAACCGCTCCGGCTCAGCGATGGCCGCAGCGGCCGCGCGGCCGATGTCCCGCACCGCCACCAGCGACAACCGGGTCTCCGGGCGCAGCAGCGTCACCAAGCCGCCCTCGATGCCGCGCGGGAACACGTACTGCAGGGACGGCAGGAAGTTCTCCATGAAGAACCCCGGCTTGAGCAGCGTCCACCGCGGGAACCCGGCTGCCCGGAGCCGATCCTGGACCGCCGCCTTGGCCTCCATCGTCGGTGCCATGAACGCCCAGCGCTCATCGGCCAATTCCGGCGACCCGGCCCCGCTCACCGAGGTGTGCACAAACTGCGGCACTCCCGCTTCCGCCGCTGCCTCGACCAGGTTGATCCCCTGAGCCGCCTCGCCCGCGAAATCCGGCTCCGGCCCGCTCATGTCCGGCATCTGCACGCTGAACACCGCCCGCACGCCCTTCACCGCGGGCGCCAGCCCGTCCCGATCGCGCAAATCCCCGGCGACGAGTTCGGCACCCAACGCCTCGACCGCCTTCGCCCGCTCCGCCGCCGGATCCCGGACCAGCGCCCGGACCGGCACCCCCGCCGCCAGCAACTCGCGGGCAGTCGCGCCGCCCTGCCGTCCCGTCGCGCCGACGACCAGTACCGGTGCTTGCTCAACCATGATTCTCCCTCGAAAACACTAAGTGGCGGACCCCGCCGTTTCGTGTCCGCTACGATACGGCGGGGTCCGCCACTTAGCAAACCCGGAGGTCACGTCATGCCCGGCCAGCAACGCGCGGACGCGCGGCGCAACTACGCGCGAATTCTGGAGGTGGCCGAGGAAGAGGTCGCCGCACACGGGGCGAACGCGTCGCTGGAACAGATCGCGCGCACCGCCGGAGTCGGCTCCGCGACTGTGCGGCGACACTTCCCCACCCGGCACGCGCTGCTGGAAGCGGTCTCACAGGAACGGATCGCCCTGCTGGCCGCCCGCGCGCAGGAACTGGCCGGGGAATCCGACAGCCGCCGCGCACTCCTCGAATGGCTTGACGACGTGGTCAGCTATTGCGTAACCGCTCGCGGACTCGCGGCGGCCCTGGCTTACGACACACCGGATCCGGCGCACGGGAACTCCTGCTCGATGACGCTGGAAGAGTCCGCGGCCCCGCTAGTCGCGCGCGCCGCCCGCGACGGGGCAGTCTCGCCAGGGGTGACTGTGGGCGATCTGATCGCGTTGATCGTCGGCATCACCTTGACGACCGAACGCCACCCCGACCCGGCTGCCGAGGCCAGCCGCCTGTTCCGGATCGCGGTGGCGGGGATCAGCCCGGAAAACTAGCGCACTCGTCGCCGGTTCTCACCGCTGCTCACCACGCTCCGCACCCCGGCCAGCAGCAATTCCAGCCCGAACGCGAACCGCGCCTCGAAGTCGAGCATCGACTCCATCGGCCCCGACTCCAGGTGCGCGTACTGCCGCGTCCCCAAAACCCCCATCAGCACGTCGATCTCGCCGCCGGTCGCACCCTGCTCCTCGAGCGTCTCCCCGAGCACGTAGCAAAACACCGCGCCGGCCGCCCAGATCGCCTGCTTCCGCGGCAGCCCGGACGCCAGCAGGCAGCCGAGCAGAGTGTCCACAAAGGTCAGATTGCTGCGCTTGGCCGCGTAGTTCCCGCCGACGATCCGCGCGCCGTCACGATGCGCGAGCAGCGCCGTGCGCAATCCGGCGGCCAGGCTCCGCACCCGGCTTTCCCAATCGCCGTCCTCGGCGGGCAGGCGGGCGACCGCGCCGGCGAGGATCGCCTCGGCCATTTCGTCGATCAGCGCGTCCTTGCCGTCGAACAGCCGGTAGATCGCGGGCAGGTGCAGGCCCATCCGGTCGGCCAGCTGGCGCATCGTGAGCGCCTCCAGCCCGCCGGCGTCGACCAGGTCCAGCGCCTCGGCCACCGCCCGCTCGGCCCGCGTCGCCGCGATTCCCGCCCGTTTCGCCTCGGTTGACATGTTAACGATGTTACCAATACGCTCGGCCGGGCGGCAAGTAACAACGTTAACAAAAGGAGGGAAGCCGATGACTCCGAATGCCGGAACCGCCGGGAAGCTGGACGTCGCCGTGCGGCAGCTGCGCTGGGAAGCCGACGGCGTCGTCTCGCTGGACCTGGCGGACCCGACCGGGAAACCGCTGCCGAGCTGGGAACCGGGCGCGCACATCGACCTCGTGCTGCCGAACGGCCTCGAACGGCAGTACTCGCTCTGCGGCCCGCCCGGCGAACGCGCGTACTACCGGATCGGCGTCCGCCGGGAACGCGCGAGCCGCGGCGGTTCGGAATACGTGCACGCGTTTCTCCGGCCCGGCCAGCGCATCTCGATCAAAGGCCCGCGGAACAATTTCGCCTTCCATCCCGCCAAGTCGTACGTCTTCGTGGCGGGCGGCATCGGCATCACCCCGATCCTGCCGATGGTCCGCGCCGCGGCAGCCCGGGGCGCGGACTGGCGGCTGTACTTCGGCGGCCGCACCAGCGCGTCGATGCCGTTCCTCGACGAACTCCGCGGCTACGGCGATCGCGTGCGCTGCCACTCCTCGGACACCACCGGCCGGATTCCGTTGACCGAACTGGAAAGGCCCGTCGAGGCCGGCGCGAAGGTGTACGCATGCGGCCCGGCGTCGCTGCTGTCCGATTTGGACACCGCAGCGGCGAACTGGCCCGCCGAAGCATTGCGGCTGGAGCGCTTCAAAGCCCCGCAGGCCGCCCCGGCGGAGAACAAGCCGATCGAAGTGGAATGCGCGGCCTCGAAGAAAACCGTGTCCGTCGCCGCTGACGAAAGCATTGTCAGCGCCCTCGAAAAGGTGGGAATCCGGCCCCTGACCTCATGCCGGTCCGGGATCTGCGGCTCCTGCCAGACCAAGGTACTCGACGGCGTCCCCGACCACCGCGACGGCATCCTCTCCGCGAGCGAACAGGCGGCAGGCGACCGGATGTTCGTCTGCGTGTCCCGCGCCCGCACCCCACGACTGGTCCTCGACCTGTGACGGGAGAAATCATGACCACCGCGGCAGACGCCTACACCCCGATCACCATGGCGCGCGTCCGGGAAATCATCGGTTTCCCGGACCAGTTCATCGCCGAGAAAAAGGAACCGCACCTCGGCGAATTCGCGATGCGGTTCATCGCGCACAGCACGTTCTTCTGCGCCGCCACCGTCGGCGCGGACGGCCTCATGGACGTCGGCCCGAAAGGCGACCCGCCCGGTTCGGTGCGGATCCTCGACCCGTGGACGCTCGCCATCCCCGACCGTCCGGGCAACAAACTCGCCGACACCTTCGAGAACATCACCGCCAACCCGTCGATCGGGCTCGTCTTCTTCGTGCCCGGCCTGCGCGAGGTGATGCGGGTCAACGGCGACGCTTTCGTCACCGACGACCCGGAACTGCTGGGCATGCTCAGCGCGGACGGCAAACCCGCCGTGCTCGCGACGATCGTGCGCGTGCGCGAAGTGTTCGGACAGTGCGGAAAAGCCATTATCCGCGCGAAACTGTGGGAGGGCGACACTCGCGGCCTCGCCGAAGCCGCGACCCTCGGCGGCGATTTCTACACGCTCTCCATCGCCGAGCAGGCGCAAAAGATGAACAACAGCCTTGGCGACCTCGTCAGCGGCACCCTGTACGACGTGATCGACGACAAGTACCAGAACGAGCTGTTCTGAAAACTCCGTTGCTCCCACCACGAAGCCCTGCCTAGTATCCGATTTGTGCGATCTCGACCGTCCTTCGTCACTGATGCCGCCATCACCCGCGCGCTCGCCGAGCATTGGCAACCCGTCTCCGAGATCGCTTACCTGCCTTGGGGTTTCGGCGCGCACCACTGGCGCGCCGATACCCTGTTCGTCACGCTGGACCAGCTCGAACCCCGGCACACCGCGGCGTCTCTCGAAAGCACCTACGCGAGCGCCGCCGAACTGGCCGCCTCGGGGCTCGAGTTCGTCTGCGCGCCAGTACCCGCGCGGTCCGGCCAGTTCACAGTGGACACCGGCGTCGGCGCACTCAGCGTCACCCCGATGCTGAATGGCCGCAGCCCCGCGGAAGACGAGGTCGACAAACCGGCAATTCTCGCCATCCTCGACGCCCTGCACCGCACCCCGCCTCCCGCCGGACTGCGCCACTGGTCCCCGCAAGTCGGCCCGAATTTCGCCGCCGAACTGCGGTCCCGCACCGCCGAACCGTGGACGTCCGGCCCCTTGGCCGAAGAAGCCCGCACCGCCCTCGCCACCCGCGCCGACGCGATCGCCCGGTGGAACGCCCGCTACCTGGAACTGGCCGCCCTCGCCGCGTCCCGCCGCGACTCCTGGGTCCCCACCCACGGCGAACCGCACAACGACAACCAGGTCCTGACCCCGGACGGCCTGCGCCTGGTCGATTGGGAAAGCCTCGCCGTCGCCCCGCGCGAACGCGACTACGCCGACCTGCCCAACACGGCGGGCCTGGACCCGGCGATGGTCGAACTGTTCGCCCTCGACTGGCGACTGTCGGAACTGCGCGAATACGCGGACTGGTTTTCCGCGTTGCACACCGGGAGCGAGGACGACGTCATCGCGCTGGAAGGCCTGCGCGAGGAACTGACGGCCTAGGTCATCGGACGCGAGTGACGACATCCGGCTGTCTGAGCCCCCGGGCGTCGGCCCAGCCGCCCTCAAGGTGCCCGGTGGCGACCAGCCGGTGAAGCTGGTCAGGCGAACAGAACGGGCGGTTGTCCCTGGCCCCGACTATCTCCCCGGTGTCCGCGAACAGGTGGACTTGGCGCGTGAGCGCCCATTCGCAGCGCACGACCGGGCGGCGCAGAACGGCCTCGAACCAGTTCGCGGCTTCGGCTGCCAGTTCGGCTGGCTCGCCGGTCGCGGCGAACGCGAGACCGGTCGGCTCGTCCGGCAGCGTGAACAATTGGTTGTGCAGCTCGTCGCCGCACAGAGTCCGGCCGTCCAGATGCACCCCGACGGTCACTAGGACAAGCCGCGCATCGGGATCGACCAGGTCCAGAGAAGCGACGAGCGGGAGATCCCCGTCGGGCGGGTCCAACCGGCTGTCGGGGGGCTTGCCCGCCAACCGGCTAAGTACCCAGCAATTCCGGCACAAAAATCTCCTCCACCGTCATCAACCGCCGAGACAACCCCTGCTCGAAGTGCCACCGCAAGAACGCCTCCACCGCCAGCCGGTTCTTCTCAATCCCATACGGCCACCAATCCTCCCCGAACAACCGGCGATTCTCGTCATACAACGCACTGAACCACGACACCATCCCGGCATCCCCCATATGATTGAAGATCCGCCCCCGCCGGTAATCCTCCATCGCCATTTCCTTGGCGTCGACAAACCCCCGATACAGCCGCTCCGCCAGCCCCGGATGCTCCGCCAGCAGATCCCGCCGGACCACCACCGCATGCATGATCGGCCGAATCCCGGTACGCCGGTAATACTCCCGCTCCACGCTCACGTAATCCGGGAACAACTGCGCCACCTCCGGCGAATCCTCCCGGATCCCGCGCGGCGGATCCGCCGAAATAAACGCGTCGATCTCCCCGCCCTCCAGCATCGAACCGAGCGCTTTCCCCGCCGGAGCCTGCCGCACGTCCACTTCCGGAGGATGCAGTCGCGGAACGAAGTCGAACCATTCCATCGGCCAGTCGAACCCGCCGATCACCCACCGGCTTTGGTCCGGCCGCACGCCGTACTCGTCGGACAGGATGCCTTTCGCGACCACTCCCGCGTCGTGCCCGTAGGTCGCGAACTCACCGATCGTCTTGCCGATCAAGTCCCGCGGCGCCCGGATGCCGCTGCGGGCGTTGACGTAGATCGCCGAATGCCGGAACTGCCGGTTGGGGAACACCGGCAGCGCGACGAACGGCGGATCCGGCAGGTCCAAGGTGCGCAGGTAGAAGGTCAGGCCCAGTTCGGAGACGGCGAACTCGCGCCCTCGCACCATCCGCTCGAACAGGTCCGAGACGATGTCGGCGGTGTGCAGGGTCGCGTCGACGCCCTCGAAGCGGACCCGTCCGTCGAACAGCGGGCGGGTGTTGTCGTAGCGGTACAGGCCTAGGTCCAGTCGCAGGTCAGTCATCAGGAACCCCTCTCCGTCCCTTCCAATACTAAACGCGTTTACTATCGAAGAGCAACCGCTACGATGCCTCCCGATGGACAAGGACGCGCTCGCCGAACTCTTCGCCACCGCCTCGCTCGGCGCCCCCGAGAACGCGGTGGGCTTCGTCATGTGGCGCGTCGTGCACCGCTACGTCCGCGAGATCGACCAGGCGCTCGCCCCGCTCGATCTGACGCACCTGCAGTTCCAGACGCTCGCGCTCGCCGCCTGGCTGAACCGCGCCGGCGGCCCGGTCACCCAATCCGGTCTCGCGACCTCCGGCGACATCCACCCGATGCAGGTGTCGCAGATCCTGAAAACGCTGGAGCGCAAGGGATTCGTCGCCCGCGCGCGCAGCGCCGAGGACGTCCGCGCCAAACGCGTCGAGGTGACCGACGCCGGCGGAGCCGCCCTGCGCGCCGCGCTGCCGCTCGTGATCGAGGTGCAGCACCGGATCTTCGGCGACGAGGGGCTTCCCGGCGGAAATCTGCTGAACACCTTGCTGCGCCTGGACAACGCCTGACCGCGGCGACCGGTGCTACGGTGTAAGCGCACGGTAACCCGTCTCGGGGAGGGACGACATGCCGGGAACTTTCACCGACCCCAAAGCCCAAGAGCGCTACTTCGCCGCCTACGCGAAGGTCCTGCGAAAGTGGCCGGTTCCCTCGGAGGAACTGGACATCGCCACGAAGTTCGGCCCCACCCGAGTCCGGCGCAGCGGCGCCGAACACGGCACGCCGATCGTCCTGCTGCACGGCGTCATGGGCTCGTCTTTGTCGTGGTACCCGCACCTCGCCGAACTGGCCGCCCGCCACCCGGTCTACGCCATCGATTCGATCGGCGAACCAGGCCACTCGGTCGAGACCGCCTCCGCCAGCACCGACGACGACCTCGCCGAATGGCTCTCCGAAGTCCTCGCCGGCATCAGCCAGGAGAAGGTCTACCTCGCCGGGGTTTCGCGCGGCGGTTTCCTGGCGCTGAACCTCGCGACCCGGTCCGCCGACCAGATCGCGGGCGTCATCGGGCTGGAACCGGCCGGATTCGCGGCGATCAGCGTCCCGAAGTTCATCCTTTGGAGTTTCAAGGAGATCTTCCTCTGGCTGCTGCCCGCCGCGGTCCAGCGCCGGATCGTCGTCGGCGATCCGGCCGTGCGGCACACTTTGCGACCGCTGCTGTTCGCCAGCCTCAAATACAAAGCGCAACTACCGCCGCAGCACGTCTTCACCGACGACGAGCTTCGCGCGATCGAAGTCCCCGTCCGGCTGGTCCTCGGCGAACGCAGCCATATCCACCGCGCGCGAGAGGTCGCCGCGCGCATCGCGACGCTGAATCCCCTTATCAGCACGGAAATCGTGCCGGGAACCACTCACGCGCTGACGCTGCAGCAACCCGATCTCGTCACCGCCCACGTTCTTGACTTCGCCGAAGCGGACCCGGGCTGACATCAGACCTGTCGGGCAGTGGCCATCGCGCGCTCGGTCTCCCAGAACGCGCGCATCGAAACGACCAGCCCTTCCTCGTTGACCCGGTACACGAACACCCCGTCGGTGTCGACGCGATAGCCGCCGGGCAGATAGGTCGTGATCGTGCCGACGTTCGCGACCTCCGAACCCGCCGCGTGCGAATCGCGGATCACGAACTCGAACTTCTCGACGTTCCCGATCGTCTTGTCCCAGAAGGCGGAAAGCCCCTCGCGACCGTGGTGGCCCTTGCCCTCCTCGTCGAACATCGACGGGCCGACCGGGTCCTCGACGACCGCGTCCGGGGCGAACAGCGCGAGCCAGCCGTCCTTGTCCCCGGCGGTCGCCGCCGTCATCGACTTGAACGCCGCTTCCCGCGCGGGCGGCTGCTTCGCCGCGGGGTCCCAGCAGACCTCGACTCCCATGTCACTCCTCGATTTTCGCGATGATCTCGTCGCCGAACTTGCGGATCGCGTCGACCTTCGGGCCGAGTTCCGCGTCGAATCCGTGCCCCTCGAACACCCACGGCATGGTGATCGCGTCGGTGACGCCCGCCTCGGCCTGTTCGCGGAACCCGTCGAGCCCGAACCGGTCGACGCACACGGCCTGGAATTCGAACGGATCGTCGGCGCGCCCGCGCTCGGCGAGCAGGCCCTTCAGCTTGCCGATGGTCTCGCGCAGCTGGTCGAGCGTCATCATCGCGGACGACCAGCCGTCCGCGACGCGCGCGGCCCGGCGCAGCGCGACGTCGGTGTGCCCGCCGATGTAGAACGGCACCCGCGACGGCGGAGCCGGGCTCATCTTGAGCTTGTCGAAGTCGAAGAACTCGCCGTGGAACTCGACCATGTCGCCGCTGAGGATCAGCCGCAGCACCTCGATCGCCTCGTCGAACCGTTTGCCGCGCCGCGCGTACGGCGCGCCGCACCATTCGAATTCCTCCGGCGACCAGCCGATCCCCAGCCCGAGGCCGAACCGGCCGCCGGTCAGCGCGGCGACCGAGTTGACCTGCCGGGCGAGCAGCACCGGATTGCGCGAGCCGAGTTTCAGCACGGAGGTGTAGAACTGGATCCGCTCGGTCACCGCGCCCATCGAGGCGGTCGCGACCAGCGGATCCGCCCAGGGCGTGTTCTCGTCCCAGAACCGGCTGCCGTCGGGGGTGTAGGGATAGTCGGCGGAGACTTTCTCGGAGTAGAAGAGCGAATCGGGCAGCACGATCGAGGAGAACCCGGCCTCCTCGGCGGCGCGGGCCAGGCCGCTCAGCTGGTCGAGCGGGCTCATCGCGATCGACAAGGAGAACTTCATGCCGCGGACTATAACGTGTTCTAGTTTTGTCGGCCACCGCCCGATCGGAGGCGCCGCCGGGAACTCTCCGCGCACGGTCCGCGTTGTCCGTTTCAGAGACGGCTGCCCGGCCGTCGCGTCAGATCGAGACACGGAGTGACCCATGGGCACCGCGATCCTCCTGATCGTGCTGGTCGTCGTCATCGTCGGAGGCGTGCTGTACCTGTCGAAGAAGCAGGCCGCGACCAGACAGAGCCAGCTCGACGACGCGAAGGCCGACGCGCGCCGCCTCGTCGAGCGCCTCGGCGGCCAGGTCCTCAACATCACCGGCACCGACACCGCGTCCCAGCAGGCGATGGCCGACGCGAGCGAGCGCTACAACGCCGCCGGTTCGCAGCTGGAGCAGGCCAAGACGGTCGAACAGGCCCGGCTGGTGAAGGAAACCGCCATCGAAGGCCTGTACTACGTGCGCGCCGCGCGCACGGCGATGGGCATGGACCCCGGCCCCGCGCTGCCGGACGAGGCCGAACGCGAACGCGCGGGCAAGGTCACCGAACACCGCGAGGTGGACGTCGAAGGCCAGCGCTACGCGGCCTCGCCCGACCCGGGCCAGGAAACGCCGTACTACTACCCCGGCGGCCGCGTCGCGGGCCGCCCGGTGCCGCAGGGCTGGTACAGCGAGCCGTGGTGGAAGCCCGCGCTCGTCGCCGGCGCCTGGGGCCTGGGCTCGATGTTCCTGTTCAGCGCCATGTTCTCCGGCATGAGCGGCATCGCCAGCGCCTCGGCCTGGGAATCCGGCTACGACGCGGGCCAGGCGGACGCCCTGGACGCCGGCGGCATGGACGGAGGCTTCGACGGCGGCGGTTTTGACGGCGGAGGCTTCGACGGAAGCCAGGACTTCGGCGGCGGTTTCGACGGAGGCGGCTTCGATGGAGGCGGCTTCGACGGCGGCGGAGGCTTCGACTTCTGACCGATGACGCCAAGGAAGGCCCCGTGGCAGGTTTGCCGCGGGGCCTTTGTCGTTTCCGCTCGCGGACGAGCTTCCGTGTGGCCGGACAGAGGTGATCTCGATGGGGTCTTCTCAATTGCGAGCCGCCGCCGCGACGATATGCGGGATTCCCTCCGGCCGACCGGCGCGCTCCCGCGTTGTCGTCGTCCGTGAAGGGCTCCTTGAGGGAATCTGATTCCCTCAAGGAGCCCTTCACGGA
>NZ_JBHZAG010000032.1:85003-91368 GCF_042754125.1 Amycolatopsis sp. NPDC059235 | reverse complement strand
CACGCACCCCTGGGGTCGGGGGTGGCTTGTCATGGCATCTTTCCCGCCTTGACAAGCACCCCCAGACCGTCAGCACAATCAAACTTCGGGGTGCCCCACGCAACCAACGGACGCAATGTCGCCGCCAGGCGACGAGCCGAAGAGCAGCAGACTCACCGCCTCCGGAACGCCTCCTCGATAACCCCCCACCGCTGCAAGTTATGCCGAGCATCAGCCAACGCGTCATGCTGATCCCCAGGCGCAGCAGGCAACTTAGGCTTCCCCGCATCCTCCCATCGCTGCCGCAGATCCCGGGTAAACCGAGGCAACTGCCGAGGCAACGCAGGCATCGGCCCCCACAACTGCGCCAGCGCCACATGGTCGTAAGCAGCGAACCAAGCCCACAGCTCGATCCCCCCAGGCGGCTTCCCGAAGAACTCCAGCAGATCCGCCCGGATCCGCTCGCGACTCCGCCAAGCCGGATCCGCAGGCGAAGGCAGCTTGGGCAGCACATTCTCCCGCACCCAAGCCCCGGCCCGCCCGGGGTCGAAATCAGTGGACACGGCATAGAACTCGCGTCCGCGCTCGTCAACGACACCGATCGACACCAGGTCAATCGTCACGCCGTCCTCGATAAACTCGGTGTCGTAGAAAAAACGCACCGGGGAACTCTAGTGGGGCGCTACCCGGCCTTGCTCTCCGGCACCCGATCGGCGTCACGACCGCTCGGCTGAACGGGCACCGCGGGCTTCACCCCGGCCGCCTCGGCGGCGAGCAGTTCCTTGGCCTTCGCCGCGTAAATGTCCACGTACTCCTGGCCGGACAGCTCCATCAGCGCGTACATGATCTCGTCGGTGATCGACCGTTCGATGAACCGGTCGCCGGAGAGCCCCTCGTAGCGGGAGAAGTCGAGCGGCTTGCCGAAGCGGATCTCGAGCCGCCGCGGCCACCACATCTTGGAGCCGATCGGGTTGACCTTGTCCGTGCCGACCATCGCCACCGGGACCACCACGCCGCGCGATTCGAGCGCGATCCGGGCGACGCCGGTCTTGCCCTTGTAGAGCCGCCCGTCCGGGGAACGGGTGCCCTCGGGGTAGATGCCGAGCAGGTGCCCGTCCTTGACCAGCCGGATCGCGGTGTCGAGCGCGGCCTGCGCGGCGTTGCCGCCGGAGCGGTCGATGGGGAACTGGCCGACGCCGGTGAAGAACCACTTCTTGAGCAGGCCCTTGAACCCGGGCTCGGTGAAGTACTCCGACTTCGCCGGGAAGGTGACCTTGCGCTTGACCCGCAGCGGCATGAAGAACGAATCCGCGACCGCGAGGTGGTTCCCGGCGAGGATGGCGCCACCCGTCTCGGGGATGTTTTCGGCGCCGACGACCTTGGTGGGCCACAGCGTCTTCAGCAGCGGCCCGATGAAAACCCACTTCATCAGCAAGTACAGCACCGGGTTCCAGTCCTTTCCTGCCCGCGCGGGCCCCGGCAGGCCAGGGTACGGAACAAGCACCGGCCCGCACAACGCGAGAGCGGGCGGTCACCCGGGGGCAGCGACCGATCTCACAGCGGGACCGGAAGGATCCCCGCTTCCGCGAGTGGACCCCACAACCCGGCTTCGGCGTGAGAGCATGGGAGGACTCCACCGCTTCGATTCGGAAGGGCGTTCGTGATGGGCGTGCTCGCCGGCGCGGAACCGTTCTCCCACCCGGGTTCCTCCGGGGCCGGCTTCCTGCTCTGCCACGGATTCACCGCGACGCCCGACGGCATGCGCGCCTGGGGCCAGCACCTGGCCGACGAAGGCTTCGCGGTGCGCTGCCCGCTGCTGCCCGGCCACGGCACGCACTGGCGCGAGGCCAACCGGACGACCTGGCAGGACTGGTACGGATGCGTCCGCGAGGCGCTGCTGGCGCTGCGCGCGGAGTGCGATCAGGTGTTCGTCGGCGGGATGTCGATGGGCGGGACGCTCACCCTCCGCCTCGCCGAGGAATTCGGCTCGGACATCTCCGGCCTCGTGCTGGTCAACCCGTCGGTCACGCGGCTGAGCCTGGACGCCAAGGTGCTGCCGCTGCTGTCGCGGGTGGTCCCGTCGATCCGCGCGATCGGCAACGACATCGCGAAGCCCGGCGAGGTCGAACTGGCCTACCCGCGCACGCCGGTGCGGGCCGCGGCGAGCCTCGCCCGGCTGTGGAAGATCGTGCGCGCCGACCTGGCGAAGGTGACGCAGCCGGTGCTGCTGCTGCACTCGCGGGTCGACCACGTCGTGGAACCCGAGAACTCGCAGATCGTTCTGGACGGCATCTCGAGCACGGACGTGACCGAGGTGGTGCTGGAGAACAGCTTCCACGTCGCGACGCAGGATTACGACGCGGAGCTGATCTTCAGCCGCAGTGTCGACTTCGCCCGGCAGCCGCGGGCGGGACAGGTGGGTGCCGGATGAACCGGGGGAAAGGCGCGGACGGACCCGAGGACGTCGACGCCACGTTCGCCGAGATCGTCGCCGACCTGCGGGCCGAGGGCGTGGGCGTGTTCCTGGACGAGGACCCGTTCTCCACCGCGGGCCCCGCGTCCGCCGAACCCGAGGCGTCCGCCGGAGCCGAACCCGAAGCGGGCAAGGCCAAGCCGAAGCCCGCCGCGGACCCGCCGCCCGCGCCTCCGTCGTCTCCGGAAGGCTGGCGCACCGGAGGCACGGACTGGGACGCCACGATGTTCTCCGCCGACCCGGCCGAGGACGACGAGCACTACGTGCCGCCGGAGCCGCCGCCGCTGCCGCGCTGGCGCAAGGGCGCGTTCATCGTGCTGCTGTTCTTCGTCGTCGGGCTCCTGCTGCTGATCGTGCCGAACCTGATCGGGGTCGGGCCCGCGCTCGCCACGCCGCTCGGCATCCTCTCGCTCGCCACCGGCATCGCGCTGCTCCTGCTGCGTGTGCGCCAGGGCCCGCCGCCCGGCGCGGACCCCAGCAACGGCGCCCAGGTCTGACCGGGCGGGCATGCGGATCGACTTCCAGGCGTCCCGGCGGTCCACCGTCGGCGCGGAATGGGAACTCGCGCTGGTGGACCGGCGCAGCGGCGAACTGCGGTCGGTCGCGGAGGAACTGCTCGCCGCGGTCCGCCCGGAGGGGAAGGCCGAGCACCCCCGGATCAAACAGGAGCTGCTGCTCAACACGATCGAGGTGGTCAGCGGCGTCTGCCGCACGGTCGGCGAGGTGAAACACGACCTCGACGAGGCGCTGGACGAGGTGCACCGGGTCGCCGACCCGCTGGGCGTCGAGCTGTTCTCCGCCGGATCGCACCCGTTTTCCTCGTGGTACCGGCAGAAGGTCACCGACAAGGAGCGCTACGCCAAGCTCATCGACCGCACCCAGTGGTGGGGCAGGCAGATGCTGATCTACGGCGTGCACGTCCACGTCGGGCTCGACCACCGGGACAAGGTGCTGCCGGTGCTCGACGGGCTGTTGCGCTACGCCCCGCACCTGCAGGCGCTGTCCGCGTCCTCGCCGTACTGGTCCGGCGAGGACACCGGGTACGCCTCGAACCGCGCGCTGATGTTCCAGCAGCTGCCGACCGCCGGGCTTCCGTTCCAGTTCCGCGAATGGGCCGAGCTGGAGGGCTACGTCGAGGACATGTTCACCACCGGCGTGATCGACCACTTTTCCGAGATCCGCTGGGACATCCGCCCGGCCCCGCACTTCGGCACCATCGAAATGCGCGTGTGCGACGGGCTGCCGACGCTGCAGGAGGTCGGCGCGATTTCGGCGCTCACGCAGTGCCTGGTGGACGACTTCAGCGCACGCCTCGACAAGGGCGAAACGCTGCCGGTGCTGCCGCCGTGGCACGTCCAGGAGAACAAGTGGCGCGCCGCGCGCTACGGCCTCGACGCGATCGTCATCCTCGACGCCGCCGGCCGCGAACGCCTCGTCACCGAAGATCTCGCCGAGCTCCTGGACCGGCTGGAACCGGTCGCCCGGCGGCTGGACTGCGTCCGCGAACTGCGCGACGTCGAGAACATTCTCCGGGTCGGCGCGAGCTATCAGCGGCAGCGGGCGGTCGCGAAGCAGTACAACGGATCTTTGAAGGCCGTGGTCGCCGCGCTGGTCACCGAGATGCGAGACGGCGTCCCGCACGCTTAGCTGGTCTGGGAGGCAGCGATGTCGCATACGTTCAGCACGCTCGTCGAGCTCAACGGCAAAACCGCCACCGGTTTCCGGGTCCCGGCCGAGGTCGTCGAGGCGCTCGGCCAGGGACGGCGGCCGAAGGTCCGGGTGCGGATCGGCCCGCACACCTACCGCAGCACGGTCGCGGTCTACTCCGGCGAGTTCATGCTGCCGCTCAGCGCGGCGAACCGGGAGGCGGCGGGGGTCGCGGCCGGGGAGACGGTCGAGGTCACGCTCGAAGCGGACCTCGCCGAGCGGACGGTCGAGATGCCGGACGATCTGGCTGCCGCGCTGGCTGACCGGAAGGGTGCGCGGGCCGCGTTCGACAAGCTTTCCTTTACCGCGCAACGGGAACGCGCCGAAGCCGTTACTTCCGCCAAGCGCGCGGAGACCCGGGAGCGGCGGATCGCGAAGATCGTCGCCGAACTCGCCGGGGACGGGCTGCCCTAGCCCACCGTCACCCCTGGCCTGCCGAACCCGCCCAGCACCGTGTCGACGACTCGGGTCGCCAGCACGTCGGGGTCGGCGGAGTCTTGGTCCTGCGCCGCTTCGTGGATGAGCGCGCAGTACACGCGGCGCGCCCAGACCAGGTCGACGCCCGGTCGCAGCGTGCCGCTTTCCTCCAGCCGCTGGAAGAAGACGTCGCACTGGGCGACGACGTCCGGGGTCAGGACGCCGTCTTCCTGCGGGTGCGCGTTCATCGCGAACCCCCACCGGAGCTTGACGCCCAGCACCTTCGCGGTCACCTGGTACAGCGCGACCAGCGGCGGCGTGACGTCGGGCCGGACGCTGGCGAGCGCGTCGTGGAACTGCTGCGTCGCCCAGAGCGTCATGGCGTCCACCAACGCTTCGCGGCTGGCGAACCGGCGGTGCACCGTCGTTCGCGAGACGCCCGCCGCTTCCGCGATCTGCTCCATCGTCGCCGCCGGGTTGTCGCTGAGCACCCGTTCGGCGGCCTCGAGGATCGCCTGAGCCGTCCGTTCCGAGTCCGCGCGCAGGGCCCGTTTCTCCATGGTGCCCAGTTTACGCCATGGTTGCCACTCAGTTCTTAGTTGCGACACCTGTGTTGCAACTGCTAGCTTAGATGCATCGGACCTGACCCGACTTTGGGGGTTTTCGGATGGACATGCAGTTGGCCGGCAAGACCGCGGTGGTCACCGGAGCGAGCCGGGGAATCGGACTGGCCACGGTCTCCGCGTTGCTCGGCGAAGGGATGCGAGTGGTGGCCGCGGCCCGGACGATCACGCCGGAACTGAAGGAAACCGGCGCGGTGCCGGTGGCGATGGACCTGTCCACTCCAGACGGCCCTGGCCGGTTGATCGAACAAGCCGTCGCCGAGCTAGGCGGCTTGGACGTCCTGGTGAACAACGTCGGCGGCGGAGACAGCAGCGAAGGACAGGCCAGCGGTTTCCTGTCGCTCACTGATCAACAGTGGACGGACATGGTGGAGCTGAATTTCCTTGCCGCGGTACGGGCTTCTCGCGCGGCTATGCCGCACCTGATCGAACGCCGAGGCGCGATCGTCACGGTCTCCTCGAACGGTGCGCGGATCCCGCATTCGGGCCCGATCGCTTACACCGCCGCGAAAGCCGCGCTGACCGCGTTCGGGAAGGCACTGTCGGAGGAATTCGGGCCACAGGGCGTACGAGTCAACACGGTCTCGCCCGGGCCGGTTCGTACCGCGCTGTGGGAGGGGCCGGAGAGCTACGGCGCCGAACTGGCTTCGTCAATGGGAATGTCGCACGGGGACTTGCTGGCCGCGGTCCCGGCGGGCGCCGGGATGCTGACCGGCCGGTTCGTCGAACCGGCAGAGGTGGCCACGCTGATCACGTACCTCGCGTCGCCGCTGGCCGCGAGCACCACCGGGACGGACCACCTGATCGACGCCGGGGCGGTGAAGACCGTGTGACGGCTGATCCGCCGAGGCCGGTTGCTCCACGACGACCTGGCTCAGCGGGGCAGACCTGGGCTCGGTGAGGTGTCGCGCGCTCCGTGTGCAAGAGCGGACCTGGGCTCGGCGGGGCACCGCGCGCTCCGCACGCAAGAGCAGGCCCGGGCTCGGCGAGGCACCGCGCGTTCCGCGTGCAGGAGCCGACCTGGGCTCGACGGGGCACCGCACGCCCCACACACAACAGCAGACCTGCGCTCCGCGAGGCACCGCACGCTCCGCGTGCAGAGGTGGAGCAGCATGATCGCGCGGCTTGCCTGGTTGGTCTAACTCCGGCAGCGAGGGTTTCCACCC
>NZ_JBHZAG010000032.1:70293-84903 GCF_042754125.1 Amycolatopsis sp. NPDC059235 | reverse complement strand
GCGCACCCGCGCACCCGCGCACCCGCGCACCCGCGCACCCGCGCACCCGCGCACCCGCGCACCCGCGCACCCGCGCACCCGCGCACCCGCGCACCCGCGCACCGAGACTGCCTACCCCACCGCGCAACTCGCGATCACCGCCGCCCACGAAACCCACCCAGTAGCAGCGAAACCGCGACTGCCCAATCCCAGCAAGGAGATTCCCGGCCACCTACACCGCAACCGAGCGCCAAGACCGTGACGAGCGGCTAGCCGTCCAGCTCTCGCAGCAGGGTCCCCGGCCCTAGCACCCGCGCACCGAGATCGCTCACCCGGCCACGCAGCTCGCGATCAGCCGTCACCACCACGACGTGATCGTCCGGGCGTTGCCGAGCGGCGGCGGTCACCTCGACGATCTTCGAATCGCCGTCGGTCTCCGCCGCGACGACCTCGACGCCCGGGATCGGTTCCACTCCCCTGGCCTTGCCCTCGACCACCAGCACCACCCGGGGCCACCACGACCACGCCGGGCCAGCGCCGATGCCGACCACGTCGTCGCGCAGGCCGCGTTCAGCTGGGCCGGTCAGCTGGTCGCGGAGCCGCTCCGCGGCACCGCGGCGGTCGCGCCACCAGCCGTCCGGGCGGGAGCCCATCACGTTCGCCGCGTCGACCACCAGGACCAGTTCCCGGCCCAGTTGCTCGCGCAGCACCGGCCAGGCGGCGGCGAAATCGCGGTGAAGACCGAGCGCGGCCACCTCGTCCGGCGGGACCCAGCGCATCTCGGCGCTTTCCTCGTTGGCGACCTGCGCCTGCAACGCGCTGTCGGCCAGCCCGAGCACGGTCGTGTACTGCCATTCGCCGTGATCAAGCACCGACGCCGACATCGCACGAAACGCCGACGCGGGGATCGCGGCTTCTTCCCAGGCTTCCCGAGCAGCGGCCTCGTGCACCGTCTCGCCGACTTCGAGCGCGCCGCCGGGCAAAGCCCACGTGCCGCCGTTGTGCACCCACCACGCCCGCCGCTGCAACAACACGCCCCGGCGGGGATCGCACAACAACAACCCGGCCGCGCCGAACGCGCCCCAATGCCGCCTGCCGCAAGAACACCGCACAAAGCGGTTGGCGGTCATCGGCGTCACCCGTCCCAGCCTTCCACAGAACGTCGCGAGTGCCTATGCCGGTCAAAACCCGAAGACCGCTCCGACCACGTCGGCGGGCTGCGAACCTCGTGCTCGGCGAGCCCAGCGAGAACCGGAATCAGCACCCACCAGCCCGGCAACGCATCCATCGCCAAATCCCCGCGCCCCAGAGCCACAGAACTACAAACCCCGCGCGCGGCAAACCCCAACCACCACCGGAGTCAACACCCGCGAGCCCGACAACGCCTCCATCGCCAAGCCCCCGCGCCCGAGTGCCACAGAACCCCGCGCCCAGCAATCCCAGCCACCACCCCCGCAAAGCCCTACAACGTATCCATCGCCAACGCCGCCGCCCCCACGATTGCCGTGTCGTCGCCCAGATGCGCGGTCCGGATCCGGGCCAGCGGGCGGTGTCGCGCTCCGGTGATCGCGCCGGAGTAGTGCTCTCGGGCCTCGTCCAAAAACAGCGGCGCGGACTCCGAAACTCCGCCGCCGATCACGATGATCTCCGGGTCGAAGACGTCCGCCACCAAAGCGAGTCCCTCGCCCAGCCATTTCGCCAGCTCCGCCATCGCCCGCAAGGCGATCGGGTCGCCGTCGCGGGCCGCGCGGGCGACTCGGCGGCCGGTGACCGACCCGGGGTCTCCGGCGATTTCTCGCGACAGCACGGTGGAACGGCCTGGATACCGGGCCAGCAGCTCGACCGCGGTCGCGGCCAAAGCTGTGCCGCTGCAGTACCGCTCCCAGCAGCCGTACTTGCCGCACGGGCAGGCACGTCCGTCGCGCACCACGGTGAGGTGGCCGAGTTCCGGGGCCACTCCGTGTGCACCGCGGTAGATCTCGCCGTCCAGCAGCAGGCCCGCGCCGATTCCGGTGCCCAGCGCGACCAAAGCCGCTACCCCGGCCCCGCGCGCGGCGCCGAAGCGGTGTTCGGCGACTACCGCCGAGTTGACGTCGTGCTCCAGGGTCACCGACAGGCCGACCCGCTTCGCGATCCGGTCCGCCACGGGAGCGTTGCGCCAGGCGAGGTGCGGCGCGAACATCACCGAGCGCCGGTCGCGGGTCACGAAACCGGCCACCGCGAGGCCGACCGCGGCGACGTCGTGCCGGTTGCGCAGGCTTTCGACGACCCCGGCGATGGCGTCTTCGAGCGCGTTCTCCTCGCTCGGCGTCCCGACGCGCGCCGTGTCGAGCAGGGAACCGCGCTCGTCCACGACGCCGGCTCGCACGCTGGTGCCGCCGACGTCCACCCCTACGGTCAGCAATCAGTTCTCCCGCTCCGGCTGCCAGTCCGCGCGCTTGCGGACGACGATGTGCTGGACCCGCGACGACGACTCCGAAGACGACGCCGCCGCGGTAGCGGGCGGACGCGCGGCGGGCCGGAACCCGGGCATGTGCACGCCCTCGTCCGGCTCCCAGCGGTCCGCGAGCACCGCCCGCAGCAGCGCGACGAGCTGGGCAGCCTGTTCGAGGACCCTGGCCACGAACTCCGGCCGCTCGCCGCGCACGACGGCGACGATCGCACACAGCGGGCACCAACCGCATCCCGAAGTGCTGTCCTCCACACCGGACGCGCCCTCGGCGCCCGGTTCCTCCGGCGAGCCGTGCCCGGCGGCCAGCACGCCTTCCAGCCACGGCGCGGCGCGTTCGATCACCATCTCGACCAGCAGCCGGATCTCCTCGGCCAGCTTCAGGCCGTCGGCATAAGACCCTTCGTCGTGTTCTTCGCTCACCCGGATCCCCGGTTCCCGGCCAGGCTGACCACCAGGCCGTCGGCGTCGGATTCCGCGCCGGTGATCCGGCACGGGCGCAGCGTCTCGGGCAGTGCGACGAGCCGGCGGAACCCGTCCACGGTGATCGCCAGGTCGTCGTCCACGCGGGCGAGGTCGACCGCCGAATCCCGGTCCAGCGGAAGCGCGACCCGCAGCCGGAAGCCCTCTCCGTCGGGAGCGACCGACAACAACGGCGTGACCGGTTTTCCGTTGCTGGACAACGGATCCCGGCTGCCGTACAGCTCGCGGGCCAGCTCGGCTAGCGCGTCCGCGCCCACCGGTTCGCTCGCCCGGTGTTCGACGCGGGCCAGTTCGCCGGGGCCGAAACCGGCCGCCGCCAATTCCGCCAGCACCGCGTCCTGCTGATCCCGCCGGGTGCGCAGCCACTTCGCCGCCGAACCGCGCCAGAATCCCGGCGCGGGCATCAGCCGGTTGGCGATCAGGCCGTCGACCGCGATGCCGCGCAGCGCCAGGGAGGTCAGGGTGCGCCGGGCTTCGGCGACCACCACTCGTTCCGGCGTGAGCACCAGCCGCACGGTCGTCACGCGCGGGTCGGTGAGCAGTTCGCGCAGCGCGTCGAGGTGCGCGCCGAGCTGCCGGACCGACGCCGCGACGCGCCGGTTGCCGAAAACCCGGCCCAGGTAACCCGACACGGCTTCCGGCAGCGAAAGCAAGCGCAGCGTCTCAGCAGTCGGACCGCAGTCGACCACCACGGTGTCCCACGGACCCTGCGACGCCAGCCGTCGCACCTCGCTCAGCGCGAGCAGCTCGTCGACGCCGGGCAGCACGGTCAGCTCTTCCGCGTCCAGGACGTCCAGACCGGCTCCGGCCAGCACCTTCCGCAGCTCGCCGCGCAGCTCGTGCCAGGTGCGGTCGGCCAACGCCCGCGAGTCCACCTGCGCCGCCCACAGCCCGGCCGGCGTGCCGTCGCGGCGGAGGTCCACTTCGGAGGGTTCGGCGCCCAGCGGCGTGCCGAACGCGTCGCCGAGCGAATGCGCCGGGTCGGTGGACACGACGAGCGTCTTCCTGCCGCGGCCGGCGAGCGCGGCAGCGGTAGCCGCGGCGAGCGTCGTTTTCCCGACACCCCCCTTGCCGGTGAACAGCAGGATGCGCATTTAGCCCTCGGCCCTGCGCTTGAGCTCCTTGAGCGCGGTGTCCATGACCATTTTCTCCGCCTTGCGCCGCAGCAGCCCGATCATCGGCAGCGCCAGCTCGACCGACAGCGTGTAGGTGACGCGGGTGCGCCCGCCGCCGAGCGGCTCGAGCGCGTACCGGCCGTTCTGCGCCTTCTGCATCTGGCCCTTGACCAGGTGCCAGCTCACGCCGAGACCGGAATCGTCCCAGTCGTACTCGAGCGTGTACACGTCCTTGATCGGCCCGGCGTCGAGGGTGAGCTTCACCTGCTTCGCGCGGCCCGCGTCGTCGGTCGCGAGCACCTCGGTCTCGCGGACCGCCTTGGCCCACTCCGGGTACGCGGGGAAATCGGAGATCACCGACATCACCCGCGCGGGCTCGGCGTCGACCTCGATGGACTGCGTGGACTGCTCGGCCATGGGACGAAGCGTAGCCGGACAGCACAGTCACCAGCGCAGCACGTACGGCTGCCCGGTCTCCTTGAAGTGACCTACGTTACGGCATTCGGTGTGCCCGACCCGGCGCCGCACGGCCAGCGGCTGGTGCACGTGCCCGAATACCGACCAGCGCGGACGCTGCCGCCGGATCAAGTCCAGCAGCGCCTTCGAACCGAGTTCGGCGCGTCGCGCGACCACGTCGTAGGTCAATTCGGGCACCGCGGGCGGGATATGCGTGCAGAGGACGTCGACCTGGTCCAGCAGCGAGACCGCCGCGTCGAACTCCTCGCGCGCCCGCAAGTACGGCCGCCACGCCGCGCCCTTGCGCGGACGCGGGAGCACGCCGTCCGGCAGCACCGCGCCGCCCGCGAAGCCGAACCGCAGCCCGCCGATGGTGACGACCTCGCCGTCGACCAGGTGCACACCTTCGCCGGCGAACTCCGGCCAGGCCGACGGCGCGTCGACGTTGCCGGGAATCGCGTACGTCGGCGCGGTCATCGAGGCGAACATCGTGGAGTACTGCTCCCGGACCGCTTCGTCGACCGCGGCGGCCGGGTCGTCCAGCGTGGCCCACAGCGTGCGCGAGTAGGCGACCGTCTCGTCCCTGGTGCCTTCGCGGCGCAGGCGGGCGAACTCGCCGACCTTCTCCGCGCCGAACAGCACGCCCATGATGCCTTTGTCGTGGTCGTGGTAGTCGACGAAGTCGAGCAGGTCGCCGAGCACGACCAGCGCGTCCGCCCCGTCCCCCGCCCGCTTCAGCGCGTCGGCGTTGCCGTGCACGTCCGAAACGACGTGAACCCGCACAAGAGCCTCCTACTCGACGGTCCGGGGCGGAACCCCCGGCTCGCGCCCGTCCTCGAGGATCTCCTTCAGGCTCAGCGCCACGTCCTTCGCCGCGCGCGCCCGCCGGTCGAACTCGCGGCGCAGTTCGCGCGGGCCGAGCTCGCGCGGGACGCCGCCGGGACCGGCCGGCGTGGCCCGGAGGAAGTAGTGCAGCACGGTGCCGTCGAGAACAGGTTCCAGCCAGACCTCCATGGTACCGATCAAGGCGCCCGTGACGGTCCAGCGCAGGCCCTTGTCCCCCCGGTCGGTGTAGACCCGCAACTCCAGGTCGGGCCAGTACCGCCGCCACGAACGCGGGTCGGCGAAGGCCGCCGCGACCGTCGAAGGGGGCACCACGAGGAAGGTCTCGTCGACAAGATCGAGAGCTGGCGGTTCGTGCACCCGGACACGATGTCACGACCTCGCCGCGCGCCCCGTGCCAGCATGGTCTTAAGGTCTACGGCACGCTAAGTTGACTGGCGGGTAACCGCACGCGTCGAACACGGAGGTCCGAGTGCGCGAATACAGCGCCCCCGCCGGGAAGCCGGTGACCGACGACGAGAATCTGGCCGATGTCGTCTGGGCGAACGCGGAGCGGTTCTCCGACGTGGTCAGCTTCCGGAGGCAGGTCGAGGGCACCTGGCTCGACGTCACCGCGAAGGACTTCGCCGACCAGGTCGCGGCCGTGGCCAAGGGCTTGATCGCGGCGGGCGTCGGGCACGGCGACCGCGTCGCGCTGATGTCGAAGACCCGCTACGAGTGGACGCTGGTCGACTTCGCGATCTGGGCCGCGGGCGCGGTCACGGTCCCGATCTACGAAACCTCGTCGCCCGAACAGGTGTACTGGATCCTGTCCGACTCGGCCGCCAAAGCCGTCGTCGTGGAGACCGGCGCGCACCGGAAGGCGATCGACGAGATCAGCGGGCGGCTCAGCACGCTCGAGCACACCTGGCAGATCGAGGCCGACTCCCCCGCGATCGACGAGCTGACCGCGCTGGGCGCCGAGGTCTCCGACGAGGACCTGCACACCCGCCGTCGCAGCGTCACCGCGAACGAGACGGCCACCATCGTCTACACGTCGGGCACCACCGGGCGGCCCAAGGGCGTCGAGCTGACCCACCGGAACCTGCTCGCAGAAATCCGCGCGGACATCGAGGCTTTCCCGGAGCTGATGGAGCAGGGAAACTCGCTTCTGTGCTTCCTGCCGCTGGCGCACATTCTCGCCCGCGCGATCGCCGTCACCGCGCTCACCGCCCGGGTCACGCTCGGCCACACGCCGGACGTGAAGAACCTGGTCCCGGACCTCGGCACCTTCCGGCCGACGTTCGTGGTCGCCGTGCCGCGCGTGTTCGAGAAGGTCTACAACACCGCCAAGCAGAAGGCCCACGCCGACGGCAAGGGCAAGATCTTCGACGCCGCCGAGGCCACCGCGGTCGCGTACAGCGAGGCACAGGAAAAGGGCGGCGCCGGGCTCGGCCTGCGCGCGAAGCACCTGGTGTTCGACAAGCTCGTGTACGGCAAGCTCCGCGCCGCGCTGGGCGGCCGCTGCATCGCCGCGGTGTCCGGCGGGGCCCCGCTGGGCGCGCGGCTGGCGCACTTCTTCCGCGGCATCGGCGTGCCGGTGTTCGAGGGCTACGGCCTCACCGAAACGTCCGCCGCGGCGAACGTGAACACCAGCGCGGCGTTCCGCGTCGGCACCGTCGGGCGTCCGGTCGCGGGCACCTCGGTGCGCATCGCGGAGGACGGCGAGGTCCTGCTCAAGGGCGACGTCGTGTTCGGCCGGTACTACAACAACCCGGAGGCGAGCGCGGAAGCCCTCACCGACGGCTGGTTCCACACCGGCGACCTCGGCGAACTGGACGCGGAAGGCTTCCTCAAGATCACCGGCCGCAAGAAGGAGATCATCGTGACGGCGGGCGGCAAGAACGTCGCGCCGTCCGGTCTCGAGGACACCATCAAGGCCGCTCCGCTGGTGAGCCAGGTGATGGTGGTCGGCGACCAGCGCCCGTTCATCGCCGCGCTGGTGACTGTTGACGAGGAGTACTTCCCGGCGTGGAAGTCCCAGCACGGCAAGCCTGCCGAGGCGACGGTGTCCGAGCTAGCTGAGGACGCGGACCTGCGCGCGGAGATCCAAGCAGCGGTCGACGAAGCGAACAAGCAGGTGTCGCACGCGGAGTCGATCAAGAAGTTCACCGTGCTGGCGAACGACTTCACCGAGGCGGGCGGCGAGATCACGCCCAGTTTGAAGCTGAAGCGCAACGTGGTGAACAAGAACTACGCCTCCGACATCGAGGCGCTGTACCGGAAGTAGCCCTGGTCCCGCGAAAACGGGCCCGCACCGATTTCCGGTGCGGGCCCGTTTTCCGTTCGTCACTCCGCTTCTTGCTTCGCCTCGAGTTCTGCTCGCTCGGCGTCTTTGCGCCGCGAGGAGAAGTACTCGTCGGCGAAGTTCTTCTTGATCTGGTCGGCTTTGTCCGCGTACCGCGGGTCTTCCAGCGTTTCTTTCAGCTCGTTGAACACCTTCTTGGAATTCGCCTGCTGCTCTGGAGGCAGGTGGTCCAGGTCTTTTTCGACGTCGTTCCAGGTGCGAGTGTTTTCGCGCAGGTGGTCGCCCGGCACGCGGTCGTGCGTGTAGTCGTGCCGGGGATCCTTGTTCAGCAGGTTCTCGTTCTTCAGCACGTTGTCGTATTCGAGAATCGTGTTCTGGGTGTTGCCGCCGTGATTGCCGTGGAGCTTGTCCTGCTTCAGGTGGCCCATCTCGTGCCCGAGCACCTCGGCCGGGTTCCTGGCGTCGGGCCCGTGGTGGATCTTGGGGTCGAGGAAGAGGATCTCGCTCTGGTGGTTGTAGGACCCGCTGCCCTGCAGGTCGATCATGTCTCCGACCCGGCCGTTGGTGAGCCCCTTCTTCTCCAGATCCTCCCGGGAAATGCCCATCAGGTCGTGGAAGGGCTTCTCCCGGTCCCCGGGCGACAGGTTCAGCTGCTGGTCCTGGCGCAGCGCGCTCGCCTTGTCGGTGAGTTTGAGATCGCTGTCCTTGTCCACCGAGACGATCTTGGGTTTGTCCAGCCGTTCCAGGTTTTCCAGGTACTTCGGGTTGTCGATGCCGTGGTCCTTCTTCAGCCGGTCCTTCAGCGCGTCGACCTCTTTCAGGTGCGCCGGGTCCTTGACGTCCTTGAGATTGTCGACGCCGAACTTCTGCTTCAGGTCCTTCAGGTCCTTCATCCCGGGCGCGTCGTCGAAGCCCATCTTCTCCTTGACCTGGTCGACCTTTCCGCCCAGTTTTTCCTTGGCGGACAGGTCTTCCCAGTTCTTGGTGTCGGGCAGCTCCTTCCGCTTCGGCGGACCGCCGGGCGGACGGCTGCCGGCCGGCGGACGGCTGCCGCCTGGGGGCCGCACCGGGGGCGGGCCGGGAGGAGGCGGCGGGCCGGGAGGCGGAGGAGCTGCCGGAGGTCCGCCGGGAACTTTGCCCGGCGGCGGCGGAGGAGGAGGCGGCGGTGGCGGAGGTGCCGACGAGGCCGTGGTCGTCTCCGGAGTCGGTTCCCTCGGCGGAGGTGTCGGCTCGCGCGGCGGCGGGGTGGGTTCGCGGGGCGGCGCCGAGGACGGGTTGGTGTCCTGCACGTGCCCGGCGTTGTTCCCGCCGCCCGGGGTTTCGGCCGGGCGCGCGTCGTCGTTCGGGCCGGACTTCTGCCTGCCCAGGCAGTTGCCCAGGCCTAGCGGGTCGGCGTCGGCGAGCGGGTTCGGCACGTAGGAGGCCGGGTTCGGGGCCGGGCCGAGGCCGAGCGGGTCCTGGCTCAGGTAGCGCCCGGTACCGGGGTCGTAGTAGCGGAAAACGTTGTAGTGCAAGCCAGTCTCGTCGTCCGCGTACTGGCCGGGGAACCGCAACGGCGTGGCGCCCGGGCGGGTGCGGCCCCACAGCGAACCGGACGCGCGCCAGGCGACGGTGCCGTAGGCGTCCACCAGGCCGACCGGCGTGCCGACCGGGTCGGTGACGAACGAGAAGAACCGGGCACTGCGGCCCAGCAACTCGGTCTGCGTCACCGGGCGCACGGTGCCGGGCAGGTGGTCCCACGTCAGCGTGAGCGGGGCGGACCCGGCCAGCCGGTGTTCCTGTTCGACCAGGAGCTGGCCGCTCCACGAGAACCGGGTTTCCTCGGCCGGAGCCTCCGCGCCGGGCAGCCAGCGTTGTTTGGCGATGCGGCGGCCCAGCGGGTCGTACCGGTAACGCCATTCCACGCCGTCCGGGGTTTCCACGGCCAGCAACCGATCCTGCGCGTCCCAGCGGTAGGTCCAGGTGCGCGAGTTCTCGTGGCGGGCGACGAGGCGTCCCTGTCCATCGTGGACATACCGCACCGAACCGGCCGCGGTGAGCCGGTTTCCGGTGTAGCCGCGAGAACCGGAGTCCGCTTCGGCGAACGGCAGCTGCGCGTGCCGGATGTTGCCGGACGGGTCGTAGTGGTAGCTCTCCTGGCCGTCTCGCCGGGCCACCGACGTGACGCGGCCGGCGGCGTCGAGCTGGTATCGCGTGGAGCCGGACAGGGTGTCGTCGACGCTGAGCAGGTGGCCGTCCGGGCGGTAGTGGTACTCGCGCCGCTGCCGGATCTGGCTCCCCGCGGCCAAAGTTTGCGCGACCAGCTGGTGCTCCACGTCGAAAGCCTGTGCCAGCACAGTGTTTCCGCCAAGGACGCGTTCGACCTCGTGGCCTGCTTCGTCGTGACGGAAAAGCACTTCGTGCCCGGCGGTCGACAGCGCGACTGCCTTCCCCTCGTCGTCGAAGGTCCACTCGCTCACCGAGCCAGACGGTGTGGTGCGGCGTATTCCGGACGGCTCGTGGGTGTACGAAACCGCGCGGCCGTCGACCGATTCCCGGACCACGCGGCCGTCCTCGTCGCGCTCGATCTCCAGCACGCAGGAACCCTCGGTGGCACGCGCGAGGAAGCCGACGGGGTCGTACTCGTAGCGGATGGTGCCGCTGTCCGTGCGACGCTCGATCACGTTGCCGAGCGCGTCATAGCGGTACTCAGTGACCGCGCCCAGCCCGTCGACCGACTGCACGAGCTGGCCCGCCGCGTCGTAGGCGAACTGCCGCTCACGGCCGTCGAAGTCGCTTTCCGCGACGAGCCTGCCGTCGGCGTCGTAGGTGTAGTTCCAGGTCAGGCCCGCCGGGTCGGTGATCCGGACGAGCCGCAGTTCGGTGTCGTACTCGTACGAGGTGCGGGCACCGGTGGCGTCGGTCTTCGCGACCGGCAGGTCGAAGGGGCCGTATTCGAAGCGGGCGTCCGTGCGTTCCACCAGGTTTCCCTCGGCGTCGTAACGCCATTCCTCGTGCCGCCCGGACGGGCCGGTCCGGCTGGCCTGGCTCCCGTCGACCGTCCAGCCGAACCGGGTGCCGTCGGCCACCACGCGCGGGCGGCCGAACTGGTCGCGCTCCACCGGGTCCGGCTCGGACCGCGGCGGCTCTCCCCCGGTCAACTGGCGATCCTGGGCGAACTCAGTCGCGGCTATCCCGGCCTGCGCGGTGAACAAATCCGGTGCGGTGCCCGGCGGATAGACCCGCCGCCAGGTGCGTTCGGCGGTCTCGACGGTGACGGTCAGCGTGCCGTCCGGCACCGAGCTGACCTGCGCGCGGCTGCCGTCCGGGCGGACGACCGCGGTGAGCAGGCCCTCGGCGGTGTACTCGAACCCGGTGGTGCGGCCGAGCGGATCAGTGCGCGACAGCAGCCGATCGTAACGGTCCCATGTGGACACTGTGGTCGCGCCGAGCGGGCTGACGTCCTTGGTCGGCTGCGAGGCCTCGTTGAAGTGGAACTCCGTGACGTGGCCCAAAGCGTTGGTGTAGCGGGTGAGCCGCTGCTCGCGGTCGTAGGCGAACTCGCCGTCGTACACGCCCCGGTCGCCGACCGTGCGGACGCAGCGGCCGTCGGCGTCGTAGATGTAGCGGTACCAGATGCCGTTGCGGTCCTGCCAGCCGGTGATCCGGCCGTCGGCGTCGTAGTCGTATTGCGTGGCCAAGCCCGAGGAATTGAAGACCCGGACCAGCCGGCCGAGGTCGTCGTAGCCGAAGGTGCGGACCAGCACCGGTTCCTGGCCCTCGCCGAGCACGCGGATCGCGGTGACACGGCCCGCTTCGGCGTCGAGTGCCACGCGGTAGCCCGCGGAGTGGCGGATCAGCCGGGGAGCGCCGCTTTCGCCGTACTCGACGTCCATCCGGTCGCCCGCGGCGTCGGTCGCGCTCAGCAGCGGGAAGACGCCGCCGCGACTGGGTCCGAAGCGTAATTCCGTGCCGTTGACCGGATCCGCGAGCAGGTACCCGCCGTCGCCAGTCGCGGTGAGCGGGCGGCGCGGGCCTTCCAGCGGCAGCACCGGCTCGGCGCTGCGTGGGTACACCAGGATCCGGCCGTCCGCCGCGTAGAACCGGACGGCTTCGGAGTCGGCTTCGAGCCGCTGGTCCACCGTCGACGTCCAGCTCGGGCCGAACCAGCGGCCGGACCGGTAGGACGAGACGTGCAGCCGTTCGAGCACGAGCGGGCTCGGCAGTTCGAGGTCGACGTCCTTGATGAGGACGGAGCCCCGCACGACGTCGACCGGGTCTCCCGCGGTCTTGCACTCGTCCGCGCCGCCCCGGGTGTCGGCGGCTTTCGGGTCGTCCTTCGGCGGGGTCTTGCCGGACTCGCCCTGGTTGCCGCCCCGGTCCGGCGACGCCGGTTCCTCGCCCCTCGGCTGCTCGGAGTGGTTGCCCTGCGGTTTGGTTTCGTCCTTCGGCGGCGGCGGGGAATGGTCGCCTTGCGGTTTGACCTCGTCCTTGGGCGGCCCGGAGTGATCGCCGGAAGCGGTGGTCGAATCCCCGCCCTTTTCGTTCTCCGGCTTGGGTTTCGGCTCCGCTTTCGGCTTCGTCTCGATGTTCTTCGGCGCACCCGACGGCTCGGGCTTGCCGCCCTTGATGCCCTTCAACGCCTTCGCCGCGTCCTCGAACAGGACGCCCGCCTTCTTCAGCAGCGGCATCAGCGCCTTGAGCGCGGCGACCAGCTGCTTGGTGATCTTGGCCAGCTGCGCGGCGGTCTTGGCGACGGCGCCGACCACCTGCGGCAGCACCCACGCCATCCCGATCCCGGCGGTGAACAGCACCTGCAGCGCCCAGCTGATCAGGTGCCCGACGAGCTGCGCGATGATGTCGCGCACCAGCATGCGCACCGCCGCGACGACCTCGCCGGCGGTCTTCACCCCGGACGCCGCGCCCTCGGTGCCCTTCTGCGCCGCACCGAGCAGGTTCGCGACGTCCTTGGTCCGCTCGCGGTAGGAATCGGCCGCTTCGCCGGTCCAGCTCTGCAGGTCCTTCTCGACGCAGGCGGTCAGGTCCTTGCCGATGCTCTCGAGTTCTTTGGCGACGTTCTGCCACGTCTCGGCCTGCGCCTTGATCTCGTCGGCCTTGCCGGTCAGCGCCTCCAGCGCCTGCTTCAGCGGCCCGACGTGCTCGATCAGCCACCCGACGCCCGCCGCCAGGATCGACCCGAACGGGTCCATCGCGGTCGACAGCACGTCCAGCGCGACCCCGACCGCCCCCATCGCGATCGACGCCCAGTCGCCGGATTCGATGCCGGACTTCACCATCTCGCCCGATTCGAGCAGGGTGATGCCCGAATACGCCTTGGTCGAGTCCTTCGTCTCCGCGATCAACGGGTTGCTCACACCGAGAACGCTATCCGGGACGGCGAGGGCCTTTTCCGGCCTCGCACGCTAGTTGCCCGTGCATCCACGAAGAGCTGGACGCACGGGCAAGCCTGTCGTGGGGGCTCAGGCCTGCGGCGGCTGAGCCTGGTACTGCTGCTGCGGCGCCTGCGCGTACTGCTGCTGCGGGGCGGCCTGCTGCTGTTGCGGAGCCTGCTGCTGTTGCGGAGCCTGCTGCTGGGCGCCGTCCGGGACCACGTACACGGCGGTGCCGTAGGCGGCGATTTCGCTGGCGGTACCGGCGATCTCGTTGCAGTCGAAGCGCAGCGCGAGCACGGCGTTGGCCCCGTGCTGCATGGCTTCCTGGCACAGCCGGAAGAGGGCTTCGTGGCGCGAGTCGGACAGCAGCTTCGTGAGCCCCTTGAGCTCGCCGCCTCCCATCGCCTTGAACCCGGACCCGATGTTGGAGAACATGTTGCGGCTGCGGACGGTGAGCCCGAAGACCTCGCCGAACACGCGGACCACGCGATACCCGGGCAGATCGTTCATCGTGGACAGCAGGATCGGGAACTGCGGCGTTTGCGGTGGCGCGGCTTGAGTCATGCGCGGATCGTATCGTCGGCGACGCGCTCACGCTGTGATTCGCGCACTCCAGTCCAGATGATGCCGGTATGCCCACCCTCGCTCCGCCCCGACGTCGTTGCCCGCGCTCGCGGCCACGAGTTTCTCCACCCGGGCGCGGCGCAGCCGGTCGTAGGCCGCGAACGCGGCGGGCGCGTCCGGGAGATCGCGCAGGCATTGGCCGAGCACCACCGCGTCTTCCAGCGCCATCGACGCTCCCTGCCCGGCCGCGGCCACGATCGCGGCGCATGGCAGCGGGTCGTCGGCGAAGGCGGTGTGAGCGAACTCGCGCCGTCCGGTGCGGTGGTGTAGCCGAACGCGGCTCGGCTGCCGCGGAACATCCGGTAGATGCCGGGGGCGGCGGGAAGTCCTTCGGCGCGGGTGTAGCCGTAGACGACGGTCAAGCCGGTGAAGCGCGGCGGCTCGGCCTGCGGGTCGATCAGAGTGCGCACGACGGAATGCAGTCCGTCCGCGCCGACGAGCACATCGCCGGACTCGGTGGTGCCGTCTTGGAACGTCGCGGTGACGCCGTCGGTGGCGGAGACCAGGCGCTTGCCGTGCACGATCTCGACGCCGCGGCGTTCCGCTTCCTGTTGCAGCGCACGGTAAAGCGCGGCACGGGTGAGGGTGCGCGGGCCGTCGAGTTCGCGGTCGAACTCGTGCGCGCCGAGCGTGGTTCCGTCCGGACCGACGACTTCCATGCCGGTCGAGGGGAAGGACGCCTCGATCACCGGGGAGTCGGCGTCGATCGCTCGCAACGCGTTCATGCCGTTGTGCATCACCACGAGGAACGCGCCCGCGTCCGCTCCCCCGCTGGCGTGCCCCTCGAACACGACCGGCTCGTGCCCGGCCAGCTGCAGCGCCATCGCCGCGACCGTGCCCGCGACTCCGCCGCCTGCGATCAAAACCCGCATCGCGCCCCCCTGGATACGACCGTGGGGGCCCCCCCCCCGGGGGGGGGGGGGCGGGGCCCCCGCGGGGGGCGCGGGGGGGGGGGGGGGGTTGTAAAAAAAAACGACCCCCCCCCCCCACAAGAAGGAGGGT